>NZ_JBILJQ010000023.1:0-64707 GCF_044377145.1 Aquimonas sp. | reverse complement strand
CGAGCGCACATGCGCACGCCACCGCCGCACCTCCGAACAGGCCATCGACCGATCCTCCGTTGGGGAAACCGGAGACGGTCGGGAGAATCAGGTCAGGAAGGTAGGTGAGGTGGGCGGACGCTTACGGTGATCCGTGCTGCGTGACGACGATGGCATGCGCTTGAGTGCGGGCAGAACCGGCGACCCAAGTGGGCACCGCCTTTGGCGCCGCGCGCGCTTCTGGTTTGCTGTGACGGCTGTCGGCGCCTTGTGCAACGCACTTGCTGTACCGGTACCGGGAGCCGTGCCGATGTTGCTTGGAGGCACCGCTCCCGCGGTGCTGGCCAAACGCATGCGCTGGCCCTGGGTGCTGGCAAGTGCCACAGTGGTGGCCGCTCCGCTCGGGCTCAGCCTGTGGGCGCTGTTTGCGCTTGTGCATGGGGCGATTCTTGTACTTGCCGCCGCGAGCCCGGCCTTCGCCCGACGTCTGCCCCTGGTTCTCGCTGCGGTCCTGGGACCGTGCGCACTGTTGATCACCTACCCCTCGCCGCCTTCCGCGCTGGAATGGCTGTTGGGAAGCTTCAACCTGCTGGTTGGAGTGGCCATCTCGCACTACGCGGCTCCCCAGTTGACCGCCTTTGTCCACTCAGAAGCTGCTCAGTCAAAGCGAAGCCTTGGCGAGCAGATCGCCTCCAGTGCTGTCGCCACGCTGTGGCCGGTAATGGTGATCGCCTTGCTTGCCCTGGTGTATGCGGGTTGGCGCTTCGAGTTCGCGCGCCGCACGGCGGCTCTGGAACTGCGCGGAGAGCAAGCCGCCTCCTTGGTGCTCGACCATCTCTCGGAGCATCAGCGCGCAGTGCTGCACGCGGCGGTGGATGCGCGGCCGCCGGCACGCCCCCCCATTCTGGACGGGATCGATCAGTCGTATACCGGCTTTCTCACCTTGCTGGTCACCGATGCAGAGGGGCAGATCATCGACTTTCGAGCGCCCTGGGCTGCCTCTGCCTTGCCCTCGGTGGCGGATCGCAACTACTTTCGGGAGCCGAGGCGAACCGGTCTCGGATTTGTCAGCCCGGTGTTTCGTGGCCGCGGCTTTGGCAACGACATCCTGATCGCCGTCAGCGCGCCCTACCGCGATGCGCGACAGCAGTTCGCGGGGGTGGTGCAAGGGTCCTTGTCGCTTGCCTTCCTGGCCGAACGCTTGCGCAGGATCGCTGCGCAGCACGGGCTGCATCTGGTGTTGGCTGACGGTACTGCGACCGTGGTGTTGTCTACCCTGGATGCGCCCGCCGCGCTGGACCCTGCGCACGGGCCCATCATTGAGGCCGGGCGGGCGTTGCTCCAGCTCAATCTGAACCATGCGGAGCGCCATGCGCTGCACAGTTCAACGGTGCCTGGATTCGGCTGGACCGTGCATCTGCTCGAACCCATGGCGCCGCTGGCGCGCATCCAGAGCGTCAGCTTCGCGCTCACCGGCAGCGCAGTCCTTCTCGGCCTGCTGCTGTTGGGCTGGCGTGCACGCCGGTTTGCCGAGCCTTTTGCCAAGCCACTGAGGGAGATGGTCAGTCGCGTTCGTGAGGTGGATCTTGGCGTTCCGAGCACCCTCAAGCCCTTGCAGCTCCGCGCCGCCAGCTCAGAGTTCGCCGCCCTGGCGGAGGACTTCAACGCCATGCTGCAGCGCTTGCGTGATCTGAACGAGGATCTCCGTCGTTCACTGGAGGCGCAGGCCGGTCTCAACCGCGAGTTGGAGGAGCGGGTCCAACAACGCACCGCCGATCTGGCCGCGGCGCTCACCCGGGCAGAGCGGCTTGCTGAAGCCAAGACGCGCTTTCTATCGCACATGAGCCACGAGTTGCGCACTCCCCTGACGGCCATTCTCGGCTTCGCGGAGCAGGCCCTGCTCGCCTCGGGCGACGCAGCGCGCAAGGTCCAGGCGCTTGAAGTGGTGGTGCGTAACGGTCGCCATCTGCTCAGTATCGTCAACGATGTGCTCGACGCTGCCCGGATTGATGCGGGCCAGCTTGCGGTGGTTCTGGAGCCGTGCGCGCCACTCGCTCTGGTCGAAGATGTGCATGCTCTGCTGGCGCCCGCAGCCCGGCAGCGCTCCCTGAGTCTGAACCTCAACTGCCATTGGCCGCTGCCGGCGACGGTCGAAAGCGATCCTCTGCGCCTGCGCCAGGTGCTCATCAATCTGGTGGGCAACGCACTCAAGTTCACCGAACGCGGTGGGGTGTCGGTGGACATCGTCGCGGTCGGAGAACGCCTTTCGATCAAGGTCAGGGATAGCGGCATCGGCATCAGCGCAGAACAGTTGGAGAGACTGTTCAAACCGTTCGAGCAGGCGGACGATGCGGTGACCCGACGGTTCGGCGGTTCCGGTCTCGGTCTGTTCATCAGCAAGCGCCTGCTGGAGGCGATGGGCGGCGAGCTTGACGTGGAAAGCACGCCGGGGCATGGCAGCTGCTTCAGCATCCGATTGCCTGTGGCTGCGGAGGTGGCGTGGATCGACTCACGCCCGAGCGTGACCGACGCGCCGGCGGAAGTGCTTGCGATCCCGAGGCTCTCCGGCCGGGTGCTGGTGGTGGATGATGTTGAAGATCTGCGCGATCTCATCACCCAAACCCTGCTCGCCACCGGGGTCGAGTGCACGACCGCCACGAACGGCGCCGAGGCCGTCGAGCAGGCCTTGGCGACACCCGTTGATTTGATTCTGATGGACAAGCACATGCCGGTGCTGGATGGGCGCGCGGCGATGCGGCAGCTTCGCGAATCGGGCTACTCCGGTGCCATCGTTGCGCTGAGTGCGGACGTGCTTGGCGAGGAGCCTGTGGATGGCCATTCCGTCGGTTTCAACGCCGTGCTGGCCAAACCGGTCGATCGCTCCAAGCTGTACGAGGCCTTGGTGAGGTTTCTGCCGCCTGAGCCAACCGCGGTCGAGTCCGCGCAGCAGCGGGCCGTGCAGGCCGCGTTTGCACAGATTCGCGTGCGCTTTCGGGCGCGTCTGCTTGAGGAAGGCGAAGCCCTGCTGCGCGCCGCCGATGCCGGCGACACCGAGGACCTGAAACTGCGACTGCATACGCTGAAAGGCTCCGCCGGGACGTTCGGATTCGCGGCGGTGAGCGCGGCCGCCGCAGAGGCGGAGTCGGAGCTCAAGCGCAAGCCCGATACGCAGCCACTGGACGGCTTGCTGACGGTGCTGCTGGGCGCCCTGCGCGCAGCAGCGAGCGAGGGGGCTTCCGGAGATGCCGCCCTGTAGTCGATCGGCGCGATCCAGGCCCAGGTGTCAGGCGGTTCGCTGATGGCGTCTCGGAGCGGTCGCGTGGATTCCCGAGAAGCTCCACGCCAGCCAGCCCGTCGGAGTGTGTCGAGGTGACGCGGCTGCGTGTGAACAGATACTCGGCGGTCTGCATGCCCACACCGGGGCCATGGGTCGAGAACCACGGATAGCGGAGCGTGCCGACTGATCATCAGCCCGGCCGACCAGAGGCCCGCAGGCTGCCGGCAGGCTCTGATCGATCAAACCCAACTGCACGCCGCGGATGGCGCGGCTGCGGATCAGCTGCGCACGTGTTTGATCCGGTCTGACCGGGCCCAGCGAGGGCGGTAGCGCCAAGCGACCGGACACGCCCGAACCGGCACGGGGCTCGCGATGTCTGCACCACGCGCGGATGGAGTTGTTCAGGCCTCGCCCGGTCGGCCTCAAGCATTTGGCGCGAAGCGCGGTGCGCAGCGTGCGAGCAAGCACCGCTGCCGCCCACTGCGGCCGCCTCTGGACCCCTACGGCGGCAGCGCGTTGCGCGAGTTCTGCGCTCTTTGGGTTTGCCAAAGGCCCTTGATCCCGCGCAGCGCGCTTTGACACCAACCGCCGGAGACGCTCTCGCGAAGCCGTCTCGCCCCTCTCACGTTTTGTGGCGAAGGGCGCCAGATCCTGGTCCCGCAGCGGTGAGCGATCAGTTCTTCACAATCACGAAGCGCCCGGCAATCTCGGTGAGACGCTGCGTCTCCGAGCTCAGGGCCTCGGCGGCTGCGGCCACTTCCTCCACCAGCGCCGCGTTCGCTTGCGTGGCCTGATCCATTTGGGTGACCGCGCGGTTGACCTCGGTGATGCCGCGCGCCTGTTCGACGGTCGCAGCGCTGATCTCGGCAACGATGCCGGCAACGCGCTGGGATGAGTTCACGATCTCGTCCATGCGGCTGCCGGCTTGCTCGACCAGGGCCGAACCGGACTTGATCTTGGTCGCGGTGTCGTTGATCAGCGTGGCGATTTCCTTGGCGGCATTCGCCGAACGTTGTGCCAAGGCGCGGACTTCGCTTGCCACGACCGCAAAGCCGCGCCCCTGTTCGCCAGCGCGCGCGGCTTCCACCGCAGCGTTCAGGGCCAGGATGTTGGTCTGGAAGGCGATGCCGTCGATGGTCGAGATGATGTCAGCCATCTGGCGGGAGGCGGCCTCGATCCCGTGCATCGTCGACACCACCTGGGCCACCACCTTGCCACCGTCTTCAGCAACCGCCGTGGCGCGGCTGGCCAGCGCGTTGGCTTGCTGGGCGTTGTCTGCGGTGTGCTTGACCGTGGACGTGATTTCCTCAAGCGCCGATGCCGTCTCCTCGATACTGGCGGCGGCCTGTTCGGTGCGTTGCGACAGATCCGCATTGCCCTGCGAGATCTCACCGGCAGACACCTCGATCTGTCGCGCCGCCGACTGCACATCGCCAATCGCCGAGGCCAAGGCTTCAGACGTGCGATTGACGTTGGCGCTGATCTCGCCGAACTTGCCGAGCAACACCGTGCTGGTGCGCACACCGAGGCGACCTTCCGCCAGCGCCGCCATCGCCACTTCCACTTCGGCCAGCGCCTGGGCAGTGGTGCTGATCAGGCCGTTGACGATCTCGGCAAGCTCCACGAATCGCTCATTTTTCACGTGCACTTCGACGCGCGCGTTGAGAAAGCCGGCTGCGGCGCGCTGGACCACATTGCGCAGCCCGTGGCGGAAGTTGGACTCGGCAGTGCGGTCCAGCCACTCGAGCGCCGTGCCGACGCGCTGGCCGTTCGCGTCGGACACCGGGTTGGCGAACAGCTCGAAAGCCCGATTGCCGACGCGAATCTGCGACCAATGTGTGTCTTTGAGCGCGGAGATCATTCCGCGTTGCTTGCCCGGCTCCTTGTGGAACTGGTCGAAGTTGGAGCCCAACACCTTGCTTGCGGAGAAGCCGGGGATTTGGTCGGCGATTTCGCGCTCCGCCTCGTGCAGCGACTTGGCGACGGCGTGATTCATGTAGACGATGATGCCGTCCGGATCCGCCAGCATCATGCCGCCTGAAGTCACATCGAGCGCGGCGCGAATGCGCGCATTCTCAGCTGCTACCACGGCTTCGCGCTCGATCCTTTCCTTCAGTTCCCGCTGCATGGCGTCCAGCGATCGCACCAGTTCGGCGACTTCATCCTTGCCGCGCGCCACCAGATGGTTGTCGAGCTGCAGGCGCGCGATGCGAGCTGCGGCCCGCTGAGCCACCTGGATGGGCCGAACGATGCGTCCCGCGACCCAAGCGCTGGCGACCGCCGCCACCACTGCGACCGTCAGCACGGCCAGCGTCACCAGCCAGATCAGCCGACGCGCCGGCGCATAGGCGCTTTGAGAGTCGTAGGTGGCGACGATGGCCCAGCTAAGGCCTGGCGCGACGCTGACCGCGTGCCCGCTGACCAGAGCCTCGCGCCCGTCCAGGGTTTCGCCGACGCCGTTGAAGTCACTCCCGGCCAGCACGGTGTCCAGAACCGCCAGCTTCAAGCGCGACTGCTCGGGTTGCCCGAAATGGCTGGCGACGGTGAAGCGTGGATCGGCAAGCCGCGAATCCGAGCGCAACAGGCGGTCGGGTCCGACCAGAAACACATCCTGCCCCTCGCGCAAGCCGGAGGAGTCCGACACGATTTCGGTAATGCGCTTCAAGCTGATCTGCACGATGACCGCCCCGATCGTCTGATTGCCCTCCAGGATCGGGCTGGACATGAACATCGCCGGAGATTCGAAACTCGGCGCATACGGGGCGTAGTCCTCCACGGCCACCGTGCCCGCACGATCAAGCGCCAGCGCCGCACGGGCGGCACGCGCGATCCCGGAGTCGCGCCACGGGCCGTTCAGAAGATCGGTGGCGTAGTCCAGCTCCTTGAACACGCTGTAGACCACTTCGCCCTTCGAGTTGACGAGGAAGATGTCGTAGTACTCGCTGCGTTTGAGGTGCGAGCGGTAGATCGGGTGGAACAGCGCATGCGCTTGGCCGTAGTCGGTGATACCCGGAAGCTCAGTCAACTCGTCCTTCTGACCCAGTGCTACGGGGTTGTCGGCAATGAAGACTTTCTGCAGCTGTGCGAAGGCGGGCGGCAGTGAGGCTGCGAAGGCTGCACCGTCTTGCCCCGTGCGGCCGTTGGCCTTGCTGTAGGCGGCCCCGAAAACCTGATCGACGAAGCGTTCGACCGCGGCGCGTGCCTCAGCGGTGGCTGCATCGAGATCAGCCCCCTCTCCCAGTTGCTGGCTCATAAACGTCTGCGCGCTGGCGTCAAAAGCGCGTATCGCCTGCTGGCTCATCTGGCTTTCGGACAGCGCGGCCACGTCGTTCTGAACGGATTCAAGGTAGGCAGCGATCTGCGATCCCTTCAGGCCTGCCTGCGAATCCAGAGTGTCTGCGGCGGATGTGGCGAGCAGGGTTCGGCTCTGCAGGCTGGAGAATCCACCGAGCAGGATCAGCGGCACCAGGCTGATCAAAAGGGTCACCCCGATCAGGCGATTTCGAAGCATTGTGTTCCCCTTGGCTGCGCGACGGCCCACCGTCGCTGCGTTTTCAAGAGGGATTGGATGCAAAACGTGTGCGCGCCCCGCGGACTGCTTACCGACGCTCTCGGGCTTGCGGCGGGCTGCGCGCCTCGGCCCCCCAAAGCCCGACAGGCTGCTGGTTGTGCCAGTCCAGGAACTCACTGCACCAGCGGCGGCCGTGATGGGTGCCGGTGAAGCGCGCCGGACAGTCCGGCTGGGTCTTGAGCGCTTTGAAGTGCGCCTCCGAGGACGCGCTGCTCTTTCCACCCGCGGTCGCGAGTGGCTGGCGTCGATCTGGAGTTCGGCCAGCAGATCGATGAAGTTGCGCGAGGTCATCGGCGCGCCGCGGTCCTGGTGCGCCGTCAGTCGCGGCCGTGCTCGGGTGTGCGGCCACGCAGCTGCCGACGAAGCGACATTCTTAGGCGCTGATCTCCGTGCTGGCGATCATCCAGCCCACTGCGCAGCGGCTGAACAGATCGATCAGAACGTAGAGATACAGTCTCGTGCCGCGCTCAACCAGAAACAGCTCGGTGGTGTCCCAGGTCGCTGCTCAGCTTGGCGAGCTGGCGGGCAACGATTTCCCCGGGTGCGGCGGGGGCGTCATGGCTGTGCGTTCCAGATCGCGCGCACACGGGCGGCGAGCGCCATGGGGTCGAAGGGTTTGGCGATCACGTCGATCGCGCCGAGCGACTTGAATTGTGCCAGCTCACTGGGCTGAACCTTGGCGGTCATGAAAACGGCGGGCACGTTTTCCATGCCCGGCAGCGCTCGCAAGGCGGCCAGCGTGGCAGGGCCGTCCATGCCGGGCATCATCACGTCGAGCAGAATCAGATCAGGCGCGAACGCGGGCGCCTGCGCGATGGCCTCTTGCCCGCTACCGCAGGTGCGCAGCGTGAAGCCGCCGACAGTCTCCAGGGCGATTTTCACCACGGTCTGGATGTCGGCCTCGTCTTCGGTGTGCAGGATGCGTTGCAGCGGCTTCGGGTTCATGCGGTCTCCTCCGTGGCGCTCGTAGCCACAGTGGGCAGCTCGAAGTAAAAACACGTTCCCCGGCCGGGGGCGGATTCAAAACCGATGCTGCCGTGCATGCGCTCGATCAGAGTCCTGGTGATGGCCAGGCCCAGGCCGGTGCCGCTCTTGCTGCGCGTGTCGGACGAATCCGCCTGCGAAAACTTCTGGAAGATCCGCTCTCGGAAGGCCTCGGGCACGCCCGACCCCTGATCCTGCACTTCCACGCGCACGTGCTGCTCTGTCTCGATCAGGCGCACCCGCACCTCTCCCTGTTCCGGCGAGAATTTTGCTGCGTTGGACAGCAGATTGGTCATGACTTGCTCGAAGCGGCGCGCGTCCACGCGTGCCTGTGCCGACGACTGGGTGGTCTCCAGCCGGAACTGCACCTTGAACTGCTGCGCATAGGGGGCATTGGTGTCCAGTGCTTGCCGGATCAGAGGCAACACGGGCTGCGCAATGAGCGCGAACTCGACCTTGCCATTGGCCAGGCCTTCGGTATCGAGCAGATCACTGATGAGTTGCGCCAATCGCTCGGCGTTTCGCCGGGCGATGTCCAGCAGGTACTGCACTGGCTCGGGCAGCGCGCCCAGCGCGCCACCGGCGACCAGCCCCAGTGCGCCGCTGATGGAGGTCAGCGGGGTGCGCAACTCGTGGCTGACGGTGGACACGAACTCCGCCTTGGCGAGATCGGCCTTTTTCTCGACGGTGATGTCCCAGTTGGTGCCGATCATGTGCAGCGGCTTGCCTTCGGGGTCACGCAGTACCTTGGCGACCGCCCGTATCCAGCGCACTTCGCCCGTGGGCCAGACGACCCGGAACTCCGTATCGAAGGGCTTGCCGCCTGCAAGTGCCTGGGCGATTTCTGCATCGGCGCGGGCGACGTCATCCGGATGCACACCGCTGCGCCAAGCTTCGTACACGCCAGCGAAGTGCGTGCGGTTGATGCCGTAGAGCGCGTACATGATCTCGTCCCAAGCGAGGGAACTGTTGACCACGTCGTAGTCCCAGATGCCGACGTGAGCGGCCTGGGTGGCGACATGCAGGCGCCCGGAAAGCCGTTGCATCTCGACGTGCTGGTGCTGGCGTTCGGCTTCGCGGCGGCGGATATCGGCCGTCATCTCGTCGGCCAGCGCCTGGGCCCGGTCACGTTGCAGCAAGGCGGCGGCAACCAGCAAGGCGATGAGAAGGGTGATCCCGCCGCCCATGGTGAGCACGACCCAGGGCAGGGTGCTGGCATAGCGCTCGTCAAACTGTTTCCGGCTGCTGATCTCGATGCTGAAGGTGTGGCCGTAGGCAGTCATGCTGTGCGTGCTGATGATGCTTGGTACGTGCTGGGGAGCAGGTGCGACGGGCGAGGCGGCGTTGGCGACTGCGCTTGCCGGCGCGGCGCGCACTGCCGCCGAGTCGTACATCAAGCCCTCGCCAGCGGGCAGTGCGTCGTCGACTAGCTTGAAGTCCACTTCCGCATCGGCACCGCCCATGATGCCTGCCATCAGATCCTCGACGCGATACGGGCTATACGCAAAGCCCTCCAGCGCCCGCATGCGCTCATCGGCCGTGCCCGTGGGCATCCCCTTGCGAAACACCGGCACATACATGAGGAAGCCCGCTTGCACCCGGCCCTCGTTCTCCTGCACCAGCGTGACCCTGCCTGTGATGGCGGTTTCGCCGCTTTCCACGGCGCGGCGCATGCTTTTTCTGCGCGTGGGCTCCGACCACATGTCATAGCCGAAGGCCGCAAGGTTGCGTCCAGTGAAGGGTTCGATATAGATGATCGAGGTGTAGATCTCGCGCGGCCCCGGCGGGCGCACCTGGTACTCCGGGAATCCCTCGCTGCGAATCCTCGCCACATGGGCGTCCAGTTCGGCAGGCGCGATCACCTCGGAGAAGCCCACACCCAGGATGCCGGGATAGTTCTTCTGCAGGTTCAGGCGTGACACGTAGTCGTGCCATTCCTGGCGACTGGCCGAGACGTTGGCATCCATCAGACCTGCGCCACCCAGCAGGATCTGTTCGTGCTGGCGCAGGCGTTCGGCAATGTCGTCGGTAACGTCTTGCGCCAGCAGCGCAAACTGCCGCTGCCTGTGACGCTCGTTCTCCTGGCGCAGGCTCGCCCAGGCGAGAAGCACCAGCGCGGCGCAAACGAACAGCATCAGCGCCGCTGGCAGGGTGTCGCGCCAGCTGGCGAGGCGGGTTGCCTGTGGGGGCGTAGGCGACGGTGGGGGCTCAGGTGCCCGCGCAGTGGCTCGCGTGAGAGTCACGCCGAGATCGGAAACCGACACGGGTGTTGTCCCAAGCGATCGCCGAAGCAGCTGGAGAATCCGCCGGGCGCCATCAGCGGAACCAGGCGGATCAGAAGGGTCACGCCGATCAGGCGATTTCGAAGCATTGTGTTCCCCTTGGCTGTGCGACGGCCGACCGCCGCCGCACATTCAAAGGGAGCGTGATGCAAAACGTATGCGCGCCCGGGGGACTGCTTGCCGACGCTCTCGGGCTTGCGGCGGGTACAAGCCCGTCGGCCTAACCCAAGCGGTCGCGCTGCGCCTGCAGGCCTTTCAGCTGGGTGCTGAAATCGGCGATGCGCTGGCGCTCCTGCACGACGACTTCTTCCGGTGCGTTGGCGACAAAGTTGGCATTGCCGAGCTTGCCCTGGCACTTGGCGATCTCGCCGCTGATGCGCTTGATCTCTTTGTCCAAGCGGGTGCGCTCGGCCTCCGGGTCGACCAGGCCTGCCAACGGAATCAGCAGGGTGAGCGCGCCGAGCACGGCAGGCGCGGCGGCTGGGGCGTCGGCCTCTGACGCAATTCGGGTCTGCGATTCCAGCTTGCACAGAAAACCAATCTGCGCGGCGAAGCGATCGAGCCGCGCGTGGTCGCTGGCGTCGCCGCCGGCCAGCAGCAAGGGCACCTGCTGGCTGGGCTTGAGCTGCAGCTCGCTGCGGATCTGGCGCAGCGCGCTGATCACCCGCTTCAGCCAATCGATATCGGCCTCGGACTGCGCGTGATCGGCCGCAGCGCTGGCCTCCGGGTAGGCGGCGCGGCTGATGCTCTCCGCGCTGCGGCCGAGCTTCGGCGCCACGTGCTGCCAGATCTCCTCGGTGACGAACGGGATCAGCGGGTGCAGCGCGCGCAGCAGGGTTTCCAGCACGTGCAGCAGGGTGTGGCGAGTGCTGTTCGCGGCTTCGGCATCGTCACCGCTGAGCGCGGGCTTGGCGAGTTCGAGGAACCAGTCACAGAACTCGTTCCAAGTGAACTCGTACATCGCCTGCGAGGCCAGATCAAAACGATAGCCGGCGAAGTGCGTGTGCACCTCGGCGACCATGCGATCGAGCTTGGCCAGAATCCAGCGCTCGGCGTCAGTGCGCGGCTGCGGTTGGCCTTCGAAGCTGGCCTCGCCGACATTCATCAGCGCGAAGCGCGCGGAGTTCCACAGCTTGTTGCAGAAGTTCTTGTAGCCCTCGCAGCGGTTCAGATCGAACTTGATGTCGCGGCCGTGGGTAGCGAGGCTGGCGAAGGTGAAGCGCAGCGCGTCGGCACCGAAGGCGGGAATGCCCTCGGGGAATTCCTTGCGCGTGGCCTTCTCGATCTTCGGCGCGTCCTGCGGCTTCATGAGGCCCGAGGTGCGCTTGGCCACCAGCGCATCGGCGCTGATGCCGTCGATCAGATCGATCGGGTCCAGCACATTGCCCTTCGACTTCGACATCTTCTGGCCCTGCGCATCGCGCACCAGGCCGGTGATGTAGACGTGCTTGAACGGAATCTGGTTGGTGAAGTGGTCGGTCATCATCACCATCCGGGCGACCCAGAAGAAGATGATGTCGAAGCCGGTCACCAGCACCGAGGACGGCAGGTAGCGCTCGAAGCCGCGCTCGCCCATGGCTGACGCATCCGGCCAGCCCTGGGTGGAGAAGGGCCAGAGTGCGGAGCTGAACCACGTCTCCAGCACATCCTTGTCCCTGCATAGGGTGGGTCTCGACCCACCGCTTTCCGCCGCGACCTTCGCGTAAGCCTCTTCCTCCGATCGCGCCACAACGATGTTGCCCGCCTCGTCGTACCAGGCCGGAATGCGATGCCCCCACCAGAGCTGACGGCTGATGCACCAGTCCTGGATGTTTTCCATCCAGTGGCGATACGTGTTGATCCAGTTCGGCGGCACGAACTCGATCGTGCCGTTCTCGACCAGCTCCAGCCCGCGCTTGCCCATCGTGTCCATGCTCACGAACCACTGGTCGGTGAGGTAGGGCTCGATCACCTGACCGGTGCGGTCGCCACGCGGCACCATCAACTTGTGCTTCTTCTCCTCCAGCAGCCAGCCCTCGGCTTCGAGGTCGGCAAGCACCACCTTGCGCGCAGCGAAGCGGTCGAGGCTGCGGTACTTCTCCGGACCGTTGTCGTTGATCGCGGCATCGTCGGTCAGGATGTTGATCATCGGCAGGCCATGCCGCTGGCCCACCGCATAGTCATTGAAGTCATGCGCAGGCGTGACCTTGACGCAGCCGGTGCCGAAGGCCTTGTCGACGTAGGCGTCGGCAATGATCGGGATCTCGCGGTTCGACAGCGGCAGGCGCACCGATTGGCCGATCAGGCTCACGTAGCGCGCGTCTTCCGGATGCACCATCACCGCGGTGTCGCCGAGCATGGTTTCGGGGCGGGTGGTGGCGACGACCAGGTAGTCGCGGGTCTCGCGCAGGGTTTCGATGCCCTCGGCATCGACCTCGACGTGCTCGTAGCTGGCGCCACCCGCCAGCGGGTAGCGGATCGACCACAGCCGGCCTTCCTCTTCCTCGCTGACGACTTCGAGGTCGGAGATCGCGGTCTTCAGCACCGGGTCCCAGTTGACCAATTTCTTGCCGCGGTAAATGAGCCCTTGCTCGTACAGCTTCACGAAGCACTCGATGACCGCTTTCGAGGGCATCGGGTCCATGGTGAAGCTGCTGCGCGACCAGTCGCCCGAGGTGCCCATGCGGCGCATCTGCCGCTCGATGGTGTCGCCGGACTCCTGCTTCCAGGCCCAGACGCGCTCGATGAAGCCGTCGCGGCCCAGGCTGTCGCGGGTCTCGCCCTTGCCTTCAAGCGCGAGGTTGCGGCTGACCACCATCTCGGTGGCGATGCCGGCGTGGTCGGTGCCCATCTGCCACAGCGTGTCGAAGCCGCGCATGCGGTGGTAGCGCACGAGAGTGTCCATCAGCGTGTGCTGGAACGCGTGGCCCATGTGCAGGGTGCCGGTGACGTTCGGCGGCGGCAGCAGGATGCTGTAGGCCGGGCCGGTGCCGGTCGGCTTGAAGCAGCCGCTCTGTTCCCAGCGTGCGTACCAGCTCGATTCGAAATCCTGCGGGTTGAAGCTCTTGTCCATGCGCGCGTTCGATGGGGCCGACAGCGCATGGATGCGCGCGGCGCCCGCTCCTGAATCAAAGGGGGGCCAATTGTAGGGGAGGGGGCTTGAGGTCGGAAGCGCGGGGCGGCGGGGAATGGGGATTCGGGATTCGGGATTCGAAGCGGGAGCTTCGGCTCCGGCTGGCCAGCCCAAGCCCCTTGCCGGCTTTGGTCTGATGCAGAAGCGCCAGCATCAAGCGCTTCGCTGCACAACACCGGGCGGTGAGCCGCGCTACACCCAAGCCCGACCTCGCCAACCCTCGGCCATCCCGAATCCCGAATCCCGTCCGCTCCATCCGACCTCCAAGGTGACTTTAGACAGGGCTCCAACATGACCGCGGTCACCTGCCCGCGGCGAGGCACGCCGCGGAGACTGTCTCCACCGGCCGCAAGGTCCTGCCACTGGAGACACCCATGTCGATGTCCACTGCCTTCCGCCCCCGCGTTCGCATCGCCGCTGTGGCGGCCGCGCTGTTCGCGAGCTCATTCGCCTCCGCCGGCACGCTGGAAGTCGAGATCACCGATATCCGCAGCACCGAGGGCCAGCTGATGGTGGCGGTCCACGGCAGCACCGGAGGCTGGGATGGCAAGGGCGAGCCTGCGGCGGCGCAGCTGCATTCACCCACCGGGGACACAGCGGTGCTGAGGTTCGAGGGCCTGGCGCCCGGCAGCTATGCGGTGCAGGTGATGCACGACCAGAACGGTAACGGCAAGCTCGACGCCAACTTCATGGGCATGCCGATCGAGGGCTATGGTTTCAGCAACAACCCCGAAGTGATGCGCAAGGCCACGTTCGACGAAGCCCGCATCGAGCTGGTCGAGGCCGGCACCCGCATCCAGCTGCGTCTGCGCTGATAAACAGGAAGCCCGCCATGGACCGTCGTCGTTTCCTGGGTTCACTGGCTGCCGCAGCCGGCGGCCTGATGCTGTCGCCGCGCCTGCTGCGCGCCGACAGCGCCATCGATGCGTTTGCCCGCAGCCGCGCTGCGCATCCCTACCTCGCGGGCTGGCAGAGTATTGACGGCGAGGCCTTCGGGCCTAGCAAAGTCGCACTGGAAGGCCGCTTGCCCGAAGGTCTGGCCGGCACCCTGTATCGCAATGGGCCGGCCCTGTTCGAGCGTGGCGGCCAGCGTTATAGCCACTGGTTCGATGGCGATGGCCTGGTGCACGCCTGGAAGATCACACCGCGCGGGGTCGAGCATCGCGCGCGGATGGTCAGCACGTCGAAGTACCAGCGTGAGGACAAGGCGGGGCGCTTCGTGCTGCCGGCAGCCGGTTCGCGGGTCGAGGCTGCAGTTGCGGTCCGCAACAACGATGACGTCAATGTCGCCAACACTGCGGTCACCGTGATCGACGGTCGTTTGTTCGCGCTGTGGGAGGCCGGTTCGGCCTACGAGCTGCATCCCGATACGTTAGTCACGCTGGGTCCGGTGACCTGGGCACAGGGCATGGAGTCCGCACCGTTCTCTGCGCACCCGCTGCGCGAAGTCGATGGCTCGCTGTGGAACTTCGGTTCGCTGGACGTGCTCGGCGGCAGCGGGCTGCTGATCTGGCGAATCGGCGCCGACGGGCAGTTGCTCAAGCATCAGCTGCTGCCAACACCCGCACCCGGCTATCTGCACGCGTTTGCGATGACGCAGAAACATCTGCTGTTCGTGCTGACGCCCTATCGCATGGGCGACAGCGGGCCGTTCTTCGAGCGGCTGAAGTTCGCGCCCGATTTGCCTTGCCGGATCGCGGTGGTGCCCAAGGATGCACTCGACGCCCCGCGCTGGTTCGAAGCCGACTTCGGCATGGCCTACCACTTTGGCGATGCCTTCGAACGCGACGGCGTGATCGAGCTGCGCGCGGTGCTGCACGAGGACAGTGCCGAGGCGGTGTCGCCGATGGCCGCGGCGATGCGCGGCGAGCATGAGCCGATCGTCGAAGGCGAGGGGGCGCGTCTGAGCAGCCTGTGTATCGACCTTGCCGCCGGTCACGCGCGCTGGGTCGATCAAGGCCTGCGCGGGCTGGAGTTCCCGCAGTTCGATCCACGCAGCGCGGGTGATCGCGGCGCAATGCTGTACGCACCGCTCACTGTGGGCGCGCGCGACGTGCCGTACGCGAACGCAGTGGCGGCGATCGATGCCGAGCGCGGCACGCGCACGGTGCATCACTACGGCGCGCGAGTTCTGGCCGAAGAGCATGTGTTCGTGCCCAGGCCCGGCAGCGACCGGGCCAACGCCGGCTGGCTGCTCGGCACTGTGCTGGACAGCGACCGCGACCGTACCGGCCTTGCGGTGCTCGATGCCGAGCGCATTGAAAACGGCCCGTTGGCGACAGTCTGGCTGCAGCGCAGCTTTCCGCTGGGCTTTCATGGGCATTTCAATCCCGGCTGAACTGTTCGTCCGGGCGCAAAGGCGCCATTGGCTTCGGTGTGCAGCGGCGCAAAGCCGCTGCGCCAGACGAACGCGCGCGCTGGACCCAGCGCCAGGCGCATGGCGCCGGCCTTGCGCGAGCGGCTGTTTCTGCATGCAGTCATGGCCAAGGCACAGCGCATGCGCTTTGTCGGCAGCCGCGGGTTCTGCTGTCGGAACGGCGACCCTGCGTCGTTTGAATGGCCTTGTCTGCAGTCGGCAGTCGGCAGGCAGCGCTCCGGTCACTGCGCAATGAATCCTTCAACTGGTTGCCATGTCGGCGACACGCGCACTCCGCAATCGACGCGGAGCATGCGCGCAGGGGACGGCAGGCCATGTGCTTCGCGTCCCTGACCTGACCCAGCCCGGAGCCTTCCCATGAACACCTATTCACCCCGCCGCCGCCAACGCCTGCGTGCGTTTGCCTCAAGCCTGGGGCTCTGCCTCTTTGCCGCCCTGATCTCGCCTGTGGCCCTGGTCGAGACCGCGCACGCCGCGCGCGAGGGCGAGTGCGACATCAATCCATTCCCTGACAAGAACCCCGGCCCTGGCAGCCTGCGTCGAATCCGTCCGATCGAGCCGCCCGATCTTTCGACCTATGTGGTCAATCGTTCGATGGCGATCGCGCTGGGCAAGGCCTTGTTCTGGGACATGCAGGTCGGCAGCGACGGCGTGCAGTCCTGCGCCAGCTGTCACTTCCGCGCCGGTGCCGATCCACGCTCGGTCAACCAGATCGCGACCGGCGGTCTCGACAACGCGCAGACCACGTTTGAGCTGGCCGGCCCCAACCACGCGCTGCAGCCGTCCGATTTTCCGCTGCATTCGCTGGCGGATCCGAACGACCGCTTCTCGCAGCTGCTGCGTTCGGTGGACGACGTGGTCTCCTCGCAGGGCATGAAGCTCAACCGTTTCGAGGGCGCCGAGCGCGGCGCCAGCGCCGATCGCGGCAGCCCGCTGGCGGATGCGGTCTACCAGGTGCACGGTGCCAATGTGCGGCGGGTGGAACCGCGCAATACGCCTACCGTGATCAATGCGGCGTTCGCGCGCCGTTCGTTCTGGGACGGCCGCGCCGAC
The DNA here is from genome assembly GCF_044377145.1 of Aquimonas sp. Lineage (NCBI taxonomy): Bacteria > Pseudomonadati > Pseudomonadota > Gammaproteobacteria > Lysobacterales > Lysobacteraceae > Aquimonas > Aquimonas sp. The sequence continues at coordinate 48,072 of NZ_JBILJQ010000023.1, read as the reverse complement.
CAGGTGTTCAACGGCGTCAACGAGCACGGCGCGCGTGACGCCGATGCGCGTGTGGTGCGGGCAGATCTGCCGCATGCGCCGCAGTTCGTGCAGGTGCGCATCGAACCCGGTGCGATGGCCTCGCAGGCGGTGGCGCCGGTGGGCAGTGACTTCGAGATGTCGTTCCGCGGCCGTCGCTTTCTGGACGCCGGGCGGCGCCTCGCCAGTGCGACGCCGTTGGCCAAGCAGAAGGTGGCCTGGGACGACAGCGTGCTGGTGGGCTTGACCTCCAGCACGCCGTTCCAGCAGCGTCCCGGCCTGAACCTGCGCTACGAGACCCTGGTCAAGGCGGCTTTCCATCCGCGCTGGTGGAACTCCAACCGCATCGTGCATGTGGCGGGCGACGGCAGCCGCAGCCTGCGCGCGCATCCGGGCCGGCCGCTGCGCAGTGATGAGTACAGCCTGATCGAGTACAACTTCTCGCTGTTCTTCGGCCTGGCGATCCAGCTGTACGAGAACACTCTGATCTCGGACGACGCACCCATCGACCGCTATTTCGAGGGTCAGCACAGCGCGCTCACCGCCGCTCAATTGCGCGGCTTGGCGCTGTTCACCAGCCAGACCGCGCCTGCCGCCTGCTCGGCCTGCCATGCCGGCGCCGAGTTCACCAATGCCTCGCTGCGGATCCTGCTCGGCGCCGAGGGCGAGCCCGGTGAGATCGTCGAGCGCATGCTCAACGGCGAATGCGAGACGGTGGTGTACGACCAGAGCTTCTACAACATCGGCGTACGCCCGACCTGGGAGGATCTGGGCCTCGGCGCGCGCGACCCGTTCGGCAATCCGCTGTCGGTATCCGAACTCTTGACGATGGACCCTGCCCAGGTCGCCAGCCCGGAGCTGCTGGGCCAGGCCTACCCGAACATCGCCAACCCGCCGCTGGCGCGCGGCGAGCGCACCTCGACCATGGGCGCCTTCAAGGTGCCGAGCCTGCGCAATATCGAGCTGACCGCGCCGTACTTCCACAACGGCGGTGAGCTGTCTCTGCACGATGCGGTGCGCTTCTACAACCGCGGCGGCAACTTCCGCGAGGCCAATGTGCAGTTCATCGATTTCGAGATCGGCGCGCTCGGGCTCAGCGAAGCGCAGGTCGACGATCTGGTCGCCTTCATGAAGGCCTTGACCGACGAGCGCGTGCGCCGCCGCAGCGCGCCGTTCGACCACCCGCAGCTGTTCGTGCCCGATGGCGCCCTGCGATATCCCGATGGCCGCGTGGTGCGCGAGGCTGACGGCAGCGCTCGCGACCGCATGCGCGAGATCCCGGCGGTGGGCCGTCAGGGTGGTGCGGTGCTGCCCGGATTCCTTGAGGGGATCTGAGCCTGAGTCAGCGGCAGACCACCGCAGGGCGAGCGCAAGGGCGCCCGCCCTGCGGTGGATGGATACTTCGGTATGTCGCTGAATTGAGCGTGGCGCGCGTCTGACACGCGCGACCACCTCGCGATGCGGGCGCGGCCGTGCTCAGCGACCCCATCGATAGCGCAGCAGCACGCGCAGGCTCCAATAGGCGTCGTGCTCACGCGCGCTACCGCGCCGTTCGACCTCCAGCGGTACGTACAGCGTCTCGACGGCGGCCTCCCAGTGCGTGCCGAACGGCTGGGTTGCGCCGACTGCGAGATAGGGCGCAGAGCCGCTGCTGGCCAGCTGCGGCTGGCTGATCAGCCCGGCCGAGCGAGCGTTGACCTGCACTTCCGGCTCGAAGCGCGCGAAGCCCAGGCTGGCGTGCCCACGCAGGCCTTGCCGATCGCCCCATTCGAGATTCGACTCCAGCGCGTGATAGCGCATGCGGATGCGGTCGTCCGAGGGCTCGATGCAGCCGTAGCGGTTGATGCTGCGGTCGGGATTGCCGGCCAGCTGCCGTGGGCAGGTGATATCGCCCTGCACCTGGCCGTATTGGCCGTGCACACGCAGCGACAGCCGCCAGCGCTCGCGCTCAAGCAGTGAACGCCCCAGCCCGAGCGCGAACAGCTCGCGCGCACGCGCGCCATCGATCCGCAGCGGTGGCGTCCAACCCAGTTCAAGCACCCAGCCCGCCGGCAGACCCAGGCCCGCCCGCAGCCGCCCGAACAGCGGCGATTTGTTGAGGTCTTCGTCCTTCAGCCCGCCGAAGCCCACTCGCTGCTGCGCTTCGCTCAACGTCGGGATGCTGCCGAGTTCGGCGCTCGCACTCAGCTCGCCCGGCGCCAGCACGGGCACGCTGCCGAAGCCGGTCATCAGGCTGGACGCGGTGACCCAGGCCATCGCCCAGCCCTCGGGGGTGTCGAAGGCGACGCGCTCGCGGCTGTTGTCGATCAGCTGCGCATGCACCGGCGCGGCCAGCGCGAGGCTGCAGAACAGGGCAAGCGCAGGCCGGCGCAGGGTGTTGGAACGCGGGCGTTGTGGCGATGGACGGCTGGGCATGGTCGAGCGCTTCCGGGGCTGTGATGCCAAAGCCTAGTGCAGCCACATTGCAATGTCTCGTCGGTCCTGCCACAGGTCTGCAATACTGCCGGCGCAGACTTCGACTTCATCCACCATCACGCGTGCACCGTCATGACCCACCGTCTCCTGCGTTCGCTGCTCGCGCTGATCTTGCTCGGCGCGTTGCCTCTTGCGGCATTGGCGCAGACCGCCGCGCCCGATCCGCAACGCGGCCAGCAGCGCTATCGCGAGGTGTGCGGGCAGTGCCACGAGCTGGACCCGCGCCGCGACCGGCCACAGCAGGCGATTGGAGTGCCGGACGGCGTGCGGGTAGCGCTACAGACGATCTCGCCGATGCGCTTCCTGCAGACGCAGGTGAGCGAGCGCGACATCGTCGACATCCAGGCGTGGCTCAACACGCTCGCCCCCGGCGCGATCCGCGACATCCGCGCACTCAGCGGCAACTGGTACGAGCCCGCAAGTTCGGGCCAGGGCTTTACCCTGTCGGTGCTGGAGGGCGATGTCATCGTGGTGACCTTCTACGGCCACCGCAACGACGGCAGCAACCTGTTCCTCGTCGGTAACACCGTCAAGCAGCCGCGCTATGGCGAGGTCTTCAGCATTCCCCTGCTGGCAGTCGAAGGCGGCCGCTTCGGTGGCTTCAATCCGGCGGACATCCGTCGCCCGCCCTGGGGAAGACTGGATCTTCGATTCATCGATTGTCGCCGCGCTGAAGCTGTGCTCGACGGCCGCGACGGGCGTCAGCAGCTGCAGTTGATCCAGCTGACCCCGCTGCCGGGGCTGAGCTGCGACTGAGGCGGGATCGAAGCGCTCGCGCGCTTCGGCTCAGGCGCTGAACGATTGGCGAGTGCGTCGCGTTTGCTTGCATTCCCCGCCGGGTGTCCCGCCTCAAGCGCGCGGGTGCGTGTTGGCGTGAGCGTGCGCACGCGCACCGCGGCGGGCGCCGATCGGCGCGGGCCGTGCGAGCCCTCTCGACGGCCGAAAGGACGGTGGTCAGAAGGACGACTGCATCGCGAGGGTCTACCCGCATCGCGAGGGTCTGCGTGGCAGCGCGCAGACCTTTCGGCGCGGCGTAGCTGAGGCAACACGGATCAAGCACTGCCGTGCCCTGTCCGCGAGCGCGCCGTCCATGGCGCTTGGCAAGGCTGAAGTCTTCAGCCTTGCCCTAAGCTCGCGTCAACCGCGCGCGGTTGACGGATTGGCGGGTTGTCGCGAGTGGCGTGCGCATCCACAGTGCGCGCCCCAACGCACCTCGCCGGAGCCCCGATGTCCCAGGACAGCCACCGCCTGCATCTGCAGTTCACCAGTGCCGCGCCGCAGCGCCTGTTCGAGCGCTGGCTCGCCGCTTATGTCGAGGGAGATGGCGAGGCGCAGCAGCGTTGGGGTCGCATGCTGGGTCTGCAGAGCGATACGCTCACCGCGGATGCGTGGTTCAACGTCGAGAGCGCGTTCGATGGCATGGGCTGCGTGGTGAACTACGACACCCGCACGTCGGACGATCCGCCGCTGCGCCTGCTGCAGGGCCTGTACGCGCGCGGCCTGCTGGGTGGCGTGGTGCTCAGCACGTTTCATGGTCAGGTGGGCGAGCGCAGTGCGCTGCTGTTCGATGCAGGCCAGCAGGTGGGCTCGCCGCAGCTGCGCGCGCGGCGGCCTGAGCTCGGGCACCTCATCGATGCGCTGGAGCAGAACCTGGACGAGGGCGACGATGCGCCATCGGCGCGCGGACCCGATACGCCGCGGCCGATCTCTGCGCTGATCGCGGAGCAGGACAAACAGCGCCGGGAGGCGGAAGCCGCCGTCGATGCCGTGCGCGATCTGGTCAAGGCGGCACGCGCGAGCGGCAGCTCTCCGCTGGAACTGCTGCAGGCCGTAAGCCTCGTGGGGCGACTGCTGCGCATGGCCGCGTGGGGGCTGGGCTCGCTGGTGGTGGGCGGTCTGCTGCTGGCCTACACGCCGCTGCGCTGGTGGGCGCTGCCGCTGCTGCTGTGGGCCCTGCTGAGCTACCGGTTTTACTGGCGCGAGCTGGGCAAAGACCGCTGGACGCGGGCGAACTGGAGCTACCACCTGTTTGTCTGGCTGACTCCGGTGGTGCTGGTCGGCGGATTCCTCGCGCTTGAACCCGTCGCCCTGCAGTGGGCGTATGCCAGCGTCTCCGGCCTGCTCGCAGGGCTGATGCTGTGGACCTTGGGCGATGCGCTGTTCGGTGCGTCAGATTCCGATGCGCTGAGCGAACCCGCCAGCCTCGACGCGGTTGCAGCTGATGAAGCCCCGCCGGCGCGATGGATGGAAGTGCTGGGCACCGTCGTGCTGTCGCTGCCGTCCTTCATCGCGGCGCTGCTGGGCGTGCTGTGGAGCCTGCGGCTGCCAGTGGTGCAGGGCTGGCTGGGCTGAGAGCGTGTGAGAACCATCCGCCTACTGCGGCTGCCTCTGGACGCCCGTATCGGCAGCGCGCGACGCGAGTTCCGCGGTCATTGGGTTCACCAAACACCCTTGAATTCGCGTCGCGCGCTTTGCCACGAACGCCCAGAGACGCCCTCGCTACGGCGTCTGGATTCTTCACACGCTCTGAGCGCCTGCGGAAGCCTTGCGTCGATTGCGGCTCGCGCGCGAGGTCCGCGGCGGTGAGCCATGAATACTCCGCCCGAGGGCAGGGCATCGAGCCGCTTCGCGGCAGCCCGCACATCGCACACGTCACCTGAGCTGGCGTGTTCAGCGATGGCCTGCGCTGACCGACGCGATCTGCATGCGCTGCCGCCCGTGCACCGCTCGCAGCGAACTCATGGCCACACCTGCTGCGGCAGCGGTCGGCTGCAGCGCTCGACTACATGTCGTGCTTGTTGAGCGCGTAGCCCAGCGCCTTGTACTGGCTCCAGCGCGCGCGCAGCGGCTCGCGTGCTGAAGGGTCTGCAGGCACCACTTCCAGCACCCGCTCGAACGGCGGCGGGGCGACTTCGTCGCGCAGGTTCAGCACCAGCGGCCGCGACGGTGTATCGACGCCGGGCGGTACGATCAACACCGGAGTGATCTCATCGTCTTCGTCCATCCCGGCGACCTGATGCGGGATGTAGGCCTCGTCGTCGAACTCCCACAGCAGCTGGTCGATCTCCTCGGCCTGTTCCTCCGAGCGCGCCAGGATCAGCAGCGGCTGGCCTGAGGCATAGCCGCGTTTGACCAGCTCGCAGACAAGCTTCAGCGGCTCCTCAAGGAAGCGCGGTTTGGCGATCAGGTAGAAGTCGGCGCGCATGTGAGAGCTGGGAATGGGGAATCGGGAATGGGGAATCGTTTGAAGCACTGACTTTGACACTGACGGAGCGACGAACCGAGCGGGCTTCGATCAAGCAAGCGTCGGGCGCCCTGGCGCCCGACACAAGACCATCGATTCCCGATTCCCAACTCCCGATTCCCGGCTCCTAGGATTTGGAGCAAAGCCACTCCACCAGCAGCGGCACCGGTCGCCCGGTGGCGAGGCCCTTGCGGCCTTCGTCCCAGGCGGTGCCGGCGATGTCGAGGTGGGCCCAGCGCTGGCCTTCGGTGAAGCGGGCGAGGAAGCAGCCGGCGGTGATGGCGCCGGCCCACTTGCCGCCGATGTTGGCCATGTCGGCGAAGCCGGAGTCGAGCAGGGGCTGGTAGTCGTCCCACAGCGGCAGGCGCCAGGCGCGGTCGTGGACCTGTTCACCGGCGGCGAGCAGCTCGTTGGCGAGATCGTCGTGCTTGCTCATCAGCCCGTGCGGAAACTTGCCGAGCGCGACCACGCAGGCGCCGGTGAGCGTAGCGACATCGATCAGGGCCTGCGGCTCGTACTTCTGCGCGTAGGTCAGCGCATCACACAGGATCAAGCGGCCTTCGGCGTCGGTGTTGAGCACCTCGATGGTCTTGCCCGACATCGAGGTCAGCACGTCGGAGGGGCGATACGCATGCGCGTCAGGCATGTTCTCGACCGCCGGCACCACGGCGACGAGGTTGATGTTCAGGCCGAGCTTGGTGACCGCCAGGAAGGTCCCGATCACCGACGCGCCGCCGCACATGTCGAACTTCATTTCTTCCATGCCGGGGCCGGGCTTCAGGCTGATGCCGCCGGTGTCGAAGGTGATCGCCTTGCCGACCAGCGCATACGGGCGCTGATCATTGGCGCCGCCGGCGTACTTCAGCACGATCAGCCGCGGCAGGTTGCCGCTGCCGGCGGCCACGCCCAGCAGCGAGCCCATGCCCAGCGCCTGCATCTGCTCGCGCTCCAGCACTTCGACACTGACCTTGTCGTGGCTGGCGGCGATGCCGCGCGCGGTTTCGGCGAGGTAGGCCGGCGTGCAGATGTTCGGCGGCAGGTTGCCGAGTTCGCGGCACAGGCGCACGCCTTCGGCGATCGCATTGGCCTGCAGCAGCACGCCGGCATGAGCGGCATCGCCGTGCAGATGCAGGGTGTCGAGGCCGCTGTCGCCGCTGCTCTTCTTGGTGGCGGTGTATTTGTAGCTGGCGTGATCGGCAGCAAGGCCGGCCTGGCGCAGGGCCCAAGCGGCATCTCGGCCCTGCACGGGCAGCGCAGTGAGGGTCAGCAGGGCGTGTTTGGCCGGGGTGCCCGAGAGCGCCTTGATCGCATCGGCGACGCCTTTCTGGAAGCGTCCGGCATCGAACTTGTTCGAGTCACCCAGGCCGATTGTCAGCACGCGTGTGGCCTTGCAGCCGGTGAGCCCGCGCAGCAGGCTGGTGCGCCCAGCCTTGCCGCTGATATCGCCGCCGCTCAGCCAAGCCGAGAGCTGGCCGCTGCAGCGTTCGTCGATCGCCTTGGCAGGCGCGCTCAGCCCGGCATCCTCGAACACTCCAAGGATCAGCGTGTCGACATCTGCGTCGGCGGGATGGGACTGGGTGAGGTTCAGCTTGAGTGCCATGGCTTTCCTGTAGATAGCGATCGGTGGATACTGCCGCGCCCCCGGCGACTCCTGCGGTCGGCCTGACTTGAGGGCGCATCAGAGCCCGCGATTCTAACAGCCCGCACCGTGGCGCCCGTCGCCGCAGTCTTCACGCCTTGCCCGCCCGCAGTGCCTGCGCTGCCATCCAGCCCGGAATCCCTCGTGTCGAGAGCCCAGTTTTCAGTTGCCGGCGGCGCCCTTCATCGCAGTGAGCGGCGTTGCGCCCGTAATCGCCGGGAGCGTAGCGGCCGCTGATGCGTCGAATTGATCGCTACGTATGGCGCGAGCTTGCCGGCGCCTTTGCCGCCGCCACACTGGTGCTGCTGATGGTCAGTTTCAGCGGCCTGTTCGCGGACCTGGTGAACAAGATCGCGCGCGGCAAGGTGCCTGCGGCGCTGCTGCTCTCGCAGGTCGGTCTGCGCTCGGTCGATATCCTGCCGCTGCTGCTGCCGCTGGGCCTGTTTCTCGGCGTGTTGCTGGGGCTGGGGCGTTTGTATCGCGACAGCGAGATGGCCGTATTGGCCTCAGTCGGGCTGGGCATCGGTGAGTTGAAGCGTGCCGTGCTGTGGCTGGCGCTGCCGGTGGCTGTGCTGGTCGGCATGAGCTCGCTGTGGCTGTCGCCGATGGCCCAGCGTGCGGCCACCCGCATGCTTGAGGACGCCAACAAATCGTTGCTGGTGGTCGGACTTGAGCCGGGGCGATTCGTCGAACTGCCGGGCCGCGATGCCGTGATCTATCTGTCCGACATGAGCGAGGACGGCAGCGAGTTCCGGCGACTGTTCGTGGCCAGCGAGCGCGACGGTCGGCTCGATGTGGTCACCGCGCGCACGGGTGAGCTGTTTCTCGAAAGCCAGGGCGACGAGCGCTATCTGTCGCTTCATGACGGCTTCCGGGTCGAGGGCGATCCCAACCGCTTGGACTACCGGATGATGCGCTTCGATCGCAACGACATCCGCGTGCCCGACAGCGAACGCGCCGATGTCGGCCGGCCAGAGTCGCAGCGCACTGTCGGCGCGCTGCTGGAGGCCAATGACGCTGCCAGCAAGGCCGAGCTGCACTGGCGGATGGCATCGCCCTTGGCCGCGCTGATCCTGTGCCTGTTGGCGCTGCCGCTGGCGCGCTCGCCGCCGCGAGCGACGCGCTACGGCGGAATGTTGATCGCGCTGCTCGCCTACGTGGTGTATCTCAACTTGCTCTTCATCGGCCGGGCCTGGATCGCCGACGGCACCCTGCCGGCACTACTGGGCTTGTGGTGGGTACACGCAACGGCTCTGTCGGTCGGGGCCTGGCTGCTGTGGCGGCAGTCCTCGGCCAATGCGCGCGGTGTGCCCGCACGGCCGCGCCGACGTCTGAAGGCACGCGCATGAGGGGTTTGATCCGGCGCAGCGACTGGCTGATCGCGATGCACGTGCTGAGCGCGCTGATGCTGACCTGGGGCGTGCTGCTCGGATTCGATGCGATGGGTGCGGTCGTCGACGAACTCGACGGAATCGGCGAGGGCGATTTCACCCTGGCAACCGCGTTCGGGCAGATGGCCCTGACCCTGCCACGCCGTGCCTACACCTTGTTTCCAACCGCTGCCCTGATCGGCTGCGTGCTGGGCCTGGGCAGCCTGGCATCGACTTCGGAGCTGACCGCGCTGCGCGCCGCCGGCATTCCGCGCTGGCGCATCTCCGCCGCCGCTGCCAGCCTGGTTGCCGTGCTGACCGGCGTGATGGTGCTGTCGGCGGAGACCATCGGACCCTGGGGCGATCACGCCGCGCGAGCGCTGGTGGTGCAGGCCAAGTCGCAGGACATTGCGCTGGCTCGACAGTCCGGTTTGTGGGCACGCGAAGGCGACGTGTTCCTGAATGCGCGGCGCGGCTCGGTGCAGGGCCAGGGCGGGCTGTCGAAGGTGGTGCTGGACGATGTGCGCCTGTTCGAGTTCGACCCTGAAGGCCGGCTGCTGTCGATCGCCCAGGCCGAGCGTGCCGAGCATCTGGGTGCCAGCTGGGATCTGCTCAATCTGCGCCGCACGCGCTTCTTTCCGCGCCACGTCGAATACGAGAGCGTCGAACGTGAGCGCTGGGACTCCAGCCTGAGCCCGGAGATCCTGAATTTCAGCATCACCCGCCCGCGCTACCTGGCCCTGCGCGAGCTCGACAGCAGCATCGACTACCTGACCCGCAACGAGCTCGACGCAGCCGGTTTCGTGGCCGCGTATTGGGCGCGGATCTTCTACCCTCTGAACGCGCTGGTGCTGTGTCTGGCAGTGATGCCGTTCGCCTTCGGCAGCCTGCGCAGCGGCGGGTTCGGCAAGCGACTGTTCCTCGGCATCGCGTTCGGTCTCGGCTATTTCCTGCTGCAGCGCCTGACGGTGAACCTGGCGGAGGTTTACCAGCAGCCGATCTGGCTGGCCAACCTGGTGCCGCCAGTGCTGCTGAGTGCCTACGCCTGGTGGGGATTCCGCAAGCAGTTCTGAAGGCAGAGGATCGCCGAGGCCGCAAACAGAAACGCCCGGGCTGGAAACAGCCCGGGCGTTTCGTTTGCGGTAGCCGCCGCCTAGCGCGGACGGGTCAGGCGGTTGAGGACCGGGGCGAGGATCAGCATGAACACGCCGGCCGCCAAGCCGATCCACATCATCTGGCCGAAGAAGTCGCCGTAGGTGGTCAGCGCCTTGGAGACATCGAAACTGCCGTCCGCTTCCGGAGCAATCGACGCCCAGGTGCCGAAACGGCCGGCGATCATTTCGCCGAAGGCCGAAAACAGGAACCAGGCACCCATCATCATCCCGACGACGCGCGGCACCGACAGGGTGGTGACCGCCGACAGACCGATCGGTGACAGCAGCAATTCCCCGGCGACCATCACGGCGTAGGCGGCGATCAACCAGCCCATGCCGACCAGGGCTCCGTCCTGGGCCGATGCCGTTGACCACTGCAGCACCCCCATCGCCAGTCCAACCAGCACCAAGGCCAAACCGAACTTGGCCGGCAGGCTGGGGTTCAAGCCTGCCCGGTCGAGGCGTGGCCACAGCCAGGCGAAGAACGGGCTGAATGCGATCACGCAGGCAGCGCCGAAGAAGGTTGTCTGCCCGGCGGTCCACTGGAAGCCCAGGAAGCTGCGGTCCATGACGCGTTCGGCGAATGCCACCCAGGGGCCGTAGCTCTGCTCGTACAGGCCCCAGAACAGGGCGCTGATCACGATAAGTACCATCAGCACGATCATGCGTCCGCGTTCGATCGCACTGATACCTGAGAAAAGGAAGAAGCCGAACCAGATGAACAGGCCGGCGCCCATCACGACCGCGACCACTTCGGTGAGCGTGACCTCGTGGCCTTCGAAGACCGCGCCCAGCCAGCCGAAGTCGAGGCGGGTCTGCAGTACCTGCCAGACCACCACCACGGTGACGACGCCAGCGAGGTAGATCAGCCATTCGCGCGACAGCCCGGCCAGCGCGGGTGCCCTCAGCAGCACGGGGTCGGCCGGTTCTGCGCGGCCCAACAGATGCTTCTGCCCCAGCACGAACTGGACCAAGCCGAGCGCCATCATCACGCCGGCCAAGGCGAAGCCGTAGCCCCAGCCGATCGTCTCGCCCACCCAGGCGACAACGATCGAGGACAGCGCGGCACCGACATTGATGCCCATGTAGAAAATCGTGAAGCCCGAGTCTCGACGCACGTCGCCGTCGGGGTACAGGCGACCGACGATGGTCGAGATGCTCGGCTTCAGAAATCCCACCCCGACCGCGATCAAGGCGAGGGCCGCGTACATGATCTGAATCGCCAGCGCATCCTGCTGCGCGGCGCCGACGCTGCCGCTGGCCTGGCTGCCGGTATAGGCCATGCCCAGCTGCCCCAGCACCAGCAGGGCGCCGCCGAAGATCACCGCTTTGCGCATGCCGAGATAGCGGTCAGCGAGGATGCCGCCGAGCAGGGGAAGGGCGTAGGCGAGCCCGGCATAGGTGCCCAGCAGCAGATAGCCGTTGCTGTCGGTGAACAGGTGGTGCTTGGTGAGGTAGAGGAACAACAGGGCCTTCATGCCGTAGAAGGCGAAGCGCTCCCACATTTCGGTCAGAAAGCAGACGTACAAACCCTTGGGGTGGCCGAAGAGTTCGCCGGAATCGGCGAGGGCAGGGGATTGGGACACGCGCGGCTCCAGCTGTGGATTCAGGGCTGTGGCGTTGCCGGAACATGCCTGCACGCCGCAGGGCGCCGCGAGTATAGCCACAGCCGCGATGCGCTCGATCCTGCACTGCAGTGCATGAGGTCGCCGCTCGCAGCCAAGAAGCCCATCCGGTTGGCAGCGGGCCGCGCTGCGACCTACCATGCCGGGTCTTTGACGGAGTCCATCCAATGTCTTCAGTGCTGTCGCGTCTGCTGTGCACGATCCTGTTTTCAAGCGCGAGTGTGTCCGCTGTCGCCGAGCGCGGCCTCGACGCCCGCGATCTGGTCGCGCTCGATCGCGTCTCCTCGCCGCTGCTGTCGCCGGATGGCAGCCAGCTGATGTACGCCCTGCGCGAGGCCGACGTTGCCAACAACCGCGCCACCACCGGTTTGTTCATCCGTGGCTTGGACGACGGCGCGCGTGTTCGGCGGCTGAATGCCGAAGGCAAGAGCGCCAGCAGCCCGAGTTTCTCACCGGATGGCAGCACCCTGTATTACCTCAGCGCCGAATCCGGCTCGATGCAGGTCTGGTCGGCCGCAGTGAAGGGCGGGGCGCCGAAGCAGGTCACCGACTATCCGCTGGATGTCGGCACCTACAGGCTGTCACCCGATGGCACGCGGCTGGCGCTGAGCTTCCGGGTGCACCCGGACTGCCCAGAGCTGAAATGCAGCACCGAGCGCAGTGCAGCGCTGGCCGCCGAGAAGGCCAGCGGCAAGACCTATGACCAGCTGTTCGTGCGCCACTGGGACAGCTGGAACGACGGCCTGCGCAATCACCTGTATGTCGCAGAGTTGAACAGAGGCCGCGCACGCGGCGAACCGCAGCGGATCAGCCGCGGTATCGACGGTGATGTGCCTTCAGTCCCGTTTGGTGGCGGCGATGACTACGCTTGGTCGCCGGATGGCCGCAGCCTGGTGTTCAGCGCGCGCATCGCCGGCCGCACCGAGCCGCAGTCGACCAACTTCGACCTGTTCCAGGCCGAGGTGGAGGGCAGCGCGGCGCCCCGCAATCTGACGCCTGACAACCCCGCCTGGGATGCCAACCCACTGTTCGCCGACGACGGCAAAACGCTGTACTACACCGCGATGGCGCGGCCGGGCTTCGAGGCTGATCGGATGGCGATCATGGCCCTCGATCTCGTCAGCGGCGAGCGTCGTGAAGTGGCCCCGGACTGGGATTTTTCCGCCGGTGCCTTGACCCTGCATCAGGGCGAGCTGTTCACCACCGCCAACCGCCTGGGTGAGCATCCGCTGTTCGCGATCAAGCCGGAATCCGGCGCCGCGCGCGTGGTGATCGGGGGCGGCAATGTCACCGGATTTGCGCTGCAGGGCGACACCCTGGTGTTCCAGCGCGACACGCTCATTGCGCCGGCACAATTGTTCACCAGCACACCGGCCGGTGGGGTGGAGCGCGCGCTGACCGATTTCAACCGCGAGCGCCTGGCCGACATCGGCATGGGCGAGTTCGAGCAGTTCAGCTTCGAAGGCCACGGTGGCGAGACGGTGTATGGCTTCACGGTCAAGCCCGTCGGCTATGTCGAGGGGCGCAAGTATCCGGTGGCCTTCATCATCCACGGCGGCCCGCAGGGTTCGATGGGCAACAGCTTCCACTACCGTTGGAACCCGCAGACCTACGCGGCCCGCGGCTACGGCGTGGTGTTCATCGACTTCCACGGCTCGACCGGCTACGGCCAGGCCTTCACCGATTCGATCTCGCAGGACTGGGGTGGCAAGCCGCTGGAAGACCTGCAGAAAGGCTGGGCCGCTGCGCTGAAGCGCTACGACTTCCTGGACGGTGAGCGCGCCTGCGCTCTCGGCGCCAGCTACGGCGGCTACATGGTCAACTGGATCGCTGGCCAGTGGGGTGAGGCTTGGGACTGTCTGGTCAGCCATGCAGGCGTGTTCGACACGCGGATGATGGGCTACAGCACCGAGGAACTCTGGTTCACCGAATGGGAAAACGGCGGCACCGTGTTCGAGAACCCGGCGGCTTACGAGCGTTTCAACCCGCTGCTGCACGTCGACAAGTGGAACACGCCGATGCTGGTGATCCACGGTCAATTGGACTACCGCATTCCGGTGGAGCAGGGCATCGCCGCATTTGCCGCGCTGCAGCGCCGCGACATACCGAGCCAGTTCCTGTACTTTCCCGATGAGAATCATTGGATTCTCAAGCCAGCCAACAGCATCCAGTGGCACGACAGCGTGCTGGCCTGGATGGATCGTTGGACCAAGGAGTAACGGGCAGATGTCCTCGGATACACCTTTGCTGGACCTGGCGCGGCTGCGCAAAAGCTGCGGCCAGTGTTCGCTGCAGCAGCTGTGCCTGCCGGCGGGTATCAGTGGCAGCGACCTCGATCGGCTCGATGACCTGGTCAAGAAGCGGCGTCCGCTGGAACGCGGTGATCGATTGTTCCGCACCGGTTCAAGCCTGAGCGCGCTGTTCGTGGCGCGCGTTGGCAGCTTCAAGACGGTTGCGATGAACGAGGATGGCGACGAGCAGATCATGGGCTTCCATCTGCCCGGCGAACTGATCGGCCTGGACGCGCTTGGCAGCGGCAGCCACCGCTGCGAGGCCGAAGCGTTGGAAGGCGCCGAGGTCTGCGAGATTCCGATGCAGGATCTGGAACGTGTGGCCCAGCAGGTGCCGGGCCTGCAGCATCAGCTGCTGCGCATCATCGGCAAGAGTATGGAACTCGATCAGGATCATCTCGCCATGCTCGGCCGCCGCCACGCCTCCGAGCGCGTGCTGCTGTTCGTGCATGGGCTTTCCGAGCGACTGCAGAGCTTGGGGCGCCTGCATGACCAGTTCACCTTGCCGATGAGCCGCGAAGAGATCGCGAGTTATCTGGGTCTGGTGATCGAAACCGTCAGCCGCAGTTTCACCAAGCTGCAGGAAGACGGCGTCATCAGCATCCGGGGACGTCAGCTGAAGATTCTTGATCCGCATCGATTGTCAGAAGCCGCCCACGCGCCAGAACAGATGCGCGCCGGTTCGCGCTGAGCGTCGGGCCTGCGAGTGCACGACACGGGTGAGCTTCGGCATCCTGTCGAGGTCGGCAAGAAACCCCGCATGGCTGATCGAGTTGCCCGCGCGTTCGAGGTGCATTCGAGGTCAGCGTGCTAGTTTCCGCGTCCCCATCGCGCTGTGATTTCCGCCATGCCGAGTTTTCTGCTTCGCTGCCTGTTCGGTTGCCTGATCGCTGGCGGCTGCGCCGCTGCCGACAAGTCCTTCGATATCGATTACCGGGTGCGCTTCCTGCCTGACAGCGGGGCTGCCGCCGTCACCATCGACTACAGCCCCGGCGCAGGGCGCGTGCGTGAGCTCGATTTCACCATGCCCGCCGAGCGCTACAGCGCGGTCGAGGGCGATGGCCGTGTCGTTCGCGATGGCGAGCGTGTCAGCTGGACGCCGCCATCGAAGGGCGGTGAGCTTCGATACCGCTATGCCATCGACAAGCGTCGCCGTGACGGCGGCTTTGATGCCCGCATCACCGCGGACTGGACGATCCTGCGTGGCGATCATCTGGTGCCACCGGTGCGGGCGCGGCTGACCAAAGACTCGCGCTCGAATTCAAGCCTCCGCTTCGAGCTGCCGGAAGGCTGGGCTGGGGTGGATACGCCGTTCAAGCGCCGCGGCGAGGCACCGGTGTTCACGGTGGTGGAAGAGGATCGCCGCTTCCAGCGCCCGGTCGGCTGGATGATTGCCGGCGATATCGGCATCCGCCGCGAGTTCATCGACGACATGGAAGTGGCGGTGGCCGCGCCCAAGGGCGACCCGATGCGCCGCAACGAGTACCTCGCCTTCATCAATCTGGTGGCGCCGTCGATGGAAGAAGCGTTCGGCGCGCTGCCGGAGAAGCTGCTGATTGTCGGCGCCGCCGACGGCATGTGGCGTGGCGGCCTGTCCGGCCCGCGCTCCCTGTACCTGCACTCGGAGCGCCCGCTGATCAGCGAGAACGGCACCAGCACACTGGTGCACGAACTGGTGCACGTGATCTCGCGGGTGCGCGGGGACGACGGCGACGACTGGATTGCCGAAGGTCTGGCTGAGTTCTATTCGATCGAGATGATGCGCCGCGGCGGTCTGCTGACCGAAGCGCGCGCGCAGAAGGCTTTCGACTGGATGCGTAGCCACGGGCGTCGGATCAGCAGCCTGAAGTCCGATCGCAGTCATGGCCCACGCACCGCAAGGGCGGTGGACCTGTTTGTCGCGCTGGACGCCGAGATCCGCGAGCACACGGGCGACGACAAGGACATCGATAACGTCGCGCGCCGGCTGGTGCCGTTGCGCCGGGTCAGCCTTGAGCAGCTGCGCGAGGCGGTCGAAGCGGTGACCGGCGAGGCTTCCGAGGTGCTGGATTCACCGCTGCTGCGTTAGGTCCGATAGCGGCGGCTTGTGTGTCTGCGCTTGCTTGCGGCAGCGCAGACGGCTCCGCAGGGGCGCCTCACTGCGCCGGCACGCGCCCGAAATCGGCCTCGGCCTCGGCAGCCAGAAAGGCCAGCACGGCATAGGCCGCGGCCTGCTGATCCAGCGCTTCGGAGTCGATCTTGTCGAGGGTGTCGTTGGCGGTGTGGTGATAGTCGAAGTAGTCACTGCCGTCCTGGGCCAGCTGCGCCCAAGGCATCCCGCGCTGGACCAAGGGAATGACATCCGGTCCCGGACCACCGCCTTCGCGCTCAAAGGCGATGCCCAGCGGCGCCAGCACCGCGGCGATCTGTTCCAGCACCGGCCAGTAGCGAGCATCAACGCCCGCGCGCAACGCGTACACACGGCCGGCCCCGAAGTCGCTCTCAGCGCCCAGCACATGCTTCGACATCTGCCCGGCATGCGCTTCGGCGTAGGCGCGCGCGCCGATCAGGCCCTGTTCCTCATTGCCCCAGGCGATCACCCGCACGCTGCGGCGCGGGCGCTGCTCCTGCTTGAGGATCGCCGCTCCGGCGGCCATGGTGATGCCGACGCCGGCACCGTCATCGAGGGCGCCGGTGCCCAGGTCCCAGGAGTCGAGATGGCCGCCGATGACGACCACTTCGTCCGGGCGTTCGCGACCCACGATGTCGCCGATCACGTTGTAGCTGACCGCCTCGCCGCGGGTCTCGGCATCGATATCGAGGCGGATCCGCACCGGTTCGCCGCGGCCGAGCATGTTGATCAGCAGGTCGGCGTCCGGGTTGGAGACCGCCGCCGCCGGGATCGGCTTCACGTCGGGGGCGTAACGCATCATGCCGGTGTGCGGGAAGCGGTCGGAGTTGGTGCTGATGGAGCGGATGATCAGGCCCACCGCGCCGCGCTTCGAGGCCTCGGTGGCGCCCGAACTGCGGCCGATCACCGACAGGCCATAGCCGCGGCCGTCCTTGAAGCGTTGGGTACGCTGGGTAATGAAAACGATCTTGCCTTCCACCGCGCCAGGTTCGGCGGCCTGCAGCTCGGCGAGGCTGTCGAAGGCGACGATCTCGCCCTCCAGCGGTGTATCGCCGGTGCCTTCGCTGCCGCCCAGCGCGGTGACCGCCAGTGGCTGCGGAAACGGCGACAGCACTTCGCCGCGCTCATGCCCGCGACGCCAGTACGGAAACGAGAACGGCTCGACCCGGACCGAATCGAAGCCGAGCGCCTCGAACTTGGCCCGCGCCCATGCCACCGCGCGAACGTCAGCTTCGGTGCCCGCCATGCGCGGGCCGACTTCCGTGGTCAGAGATTCCACCAGACCGTAAGCGACACCCGCAGTGCTGTGCTCATCGCGCAGTGCGGTGGCGGTGCTGATCGCAACTTCGCTGAGCGGCGGAATATCTGCGCGGGCCGGGCCGGCCATGCATAGGGATGCAAGCGCAAGGGTGCACAGACGCATGGAATTCATCTCCGGCGAAGGACGCGTAGAACCGATCAACTCAGCCGCGAAGCTTGCCGCAGCAGCGGGTGTCACGCATGTGCGCAAAGACAGGCTCGCCCGCCGCCTGCACGCCTCGGCGGGTCCGCGTCTGTAGTCGATCTCAGCCGCGGGCTTTCAGCAGATCGCGGATCTCGCGCAGCAGCTCCACATCTTCCGGCGGCGGTGGCGGTGCGGCAGGCGCAGCCTCCTGCTTGCGCTGCAGGCGGTTCATCAGCTTGATCACCATGAAGATGGCGAAGGCGATGATCGTGAAATCGGCCACGGTCTGCAGAAAAGCGCCGTACTTGAACAGTACCGCCTCGCCGCCTTCGGGAGCTTCCTTCAGCACCACGGCCAGATCGGCAAAATTGACCCCGCCGACGATCAGGCCGATCACGGGCATGATGATGCCGTCGACCAAGGCACTGACGATCTTGCCGAAGGCCGCGCCGATCACCACACCCACGGCCAGATCGACCACATTGCCACGCATGGCGAAGGCTTTGAATTCAGTCAGGAAGCTCATGTCCACTCCGCAGCGCTCAAGCGGCCGGATTGCCGCGCCGGCGACTTTAGCCCAGCCGCGATGGCAATGAGCGCAGGCAGCAGCGATTACAACGCCGTGGGGCTGCGACGAGCGGCGGGTGTCAGACCGTATTTCGCGGCGGCAGCGGTTCTGCGGACTTCTCGATGACGGTGTAGTCGCCCTCGATCACGTCCGTGCGGCGGCTCCACGCTGGCGCGGAGGTCTGCGGTCGTCCACGCAGCTTCCACCACAGTGCGCGCGCGCCGAACAGCGCGAGTGCCGCCACTGCCAGTCCCACACCGACCAGGGCGAACATCGAAAGCAGCGCGATGCCAGCGACAGCAATCAGCAGGCGCAGCAGCGGATTGCGAGGCAGGCGAAGCTGGAAGATGGCAGCACGCATGGGGGAACATCCTGACTGCGGCGCGAAACGCGCGAGTGCGGAGTATTGGGGGCAGTACAGCGCGGACTCAAGCCGATAGCTGAACCGCAGCCTTAGGCATCGCCTACGCGTGTCGCGCGAGAACGGGGGGTTCCGACCCACGTGCCGGCGCGTATCCTTGGCGGCCCGACCCACTCTGAAACCGGTGTTCCGCGTATGCCTCAGCCGCTGTGCTCCCTTGCTGAACTCACTGAGCGCGGCGTGCTGGCCGTAGATGCTCGGGTCGATGGCCGTGAGGAGTCGCTGCTGCTGGTGCAGCGAGACGGCAGCCTGGCGGCATTTCTCAATATCTGCCCACATGCCGGGCGTCGACTGGATTGGGCGCCGGGGAAGTTCCTGCTTGAGGGCGGCCGTCTGATCTGCGCCGCGCACGGGGCGAGTTTCGAACTGCCGAGTGGCGCCTGTGTCGGAGGACCGTGCCGCGGGCAGTCGCTGTCAGCAGTCGCGGTGCGCCTGCAGGATTCGATGGTGGTGATCGACGGGCCCTGAGCTCTGGGTGAGCCGGGTGCAGCGTGACGGGGTGACCACTCAGCGGTGAGTCAGGCAGGACGATGCTGCACTTTTGCCAGACGAGTGAGATGGGAGGAAGCGTGCTTCCCAGCCCTTCGACCGCGATCGGGCGGGAATGCGCGTCGTCTTGCTGTGGTGGAAGTTCAGCTCATCCTGCGGTCCAGCTGGGCAACGCAACTGATCTGCGCATGCCGACGTGCGGGATGCCGTCCTCCAGATAGGGTTCGGAGCACGCCACGAATCCGTGTGCGGCATAGAAGCCCTGCAAATGCGCCTGCGCGCTGAGGTTCTGATCCTGGCCTGGCCACAGCTGCTCGCACTGGGCGATCGCAGTTCGCATCAGCAGATGGGCAAGACCCAGCCCGCGCGCGCTGGCTGCGACGACCACCCGACCGATGGCGGGAGTGTCGAAACTCAGCCCCGGCGGCAGCAGGCGCGCGGCGGCCAGCAGCTGCCCCGCGCGTTCGCCCAGCAGATGGCGAACGCCGGGCGCGTGATCGTGACCGTCGAGGTCGGGGTAGGCGCAGCTTTGTTCCACCACGAATACATCCACCCGCAGGCGCAGCAGCGTGTACAGGCGATAGGGGTCGAGTGCCTCGAACGGCAGGCAGCTGAATTCGAGCGGTGCAAGCGATGACATCAGTGGTCCATCCCATCAGCAGAAACCAGCCCAGAGCGAGCGTCGTCGAGATCAGAGTTGTCGGAATGCCGACCCGGGCGAAATCGGCAAAGCCCAGCCGCAGGTCGAGCTGTGCGGCAGGTTCGGTGGTGATGATATTGGTGACAAGCACGGCTGACAGCAAACCCGCGGTGGCGATCGTCAAGCCCAGCAGCGTATGCGGCGGCAGCGCCCTGCGGGCCAGGGCTGCGGCCACGGCATCGAACGCATCGACGGCGGCGAAGTGCGCGCCCGCCGGCATCAGCGCAAACAGCGGCAGGGTCTCGAAGTCCAGTGCCGCGGACCATTCGTCTGCCGGTAGCGCGCCTCAGGCGAGCACAAGCGCTGCAGGGACGAAGGCGATGCCGCTGCGGTCCATCGCCAGCCTCGGCAGCCGACCCAGTGCCATGCCCAGGTAGACCAGGGCAAACACGCTGACGACGAACTGGCTCATGGGGCACAGGCGCAGACGGGCGATGCGGCAGTGTAGGGGCTGCGCGCCGACCTCTGCGATAATCCCCGCCCATGAATACGCCCGATGACCGCAGCCCGTCCTCTCGCCCGTCCGCCAGCGGCGACACCACCCATTTCGGATTCCGCGAAGTGCCGGCCGCCGACAAGCAGCGGCTGGTCGGTCAGGTGTTCAGTTCGGTGGCGGCCAAGTACGACCTCATGAACGACCTGATGAGCTTCGGCATCCACCGGATCTGGAAGCGCTATTTCGTCGCCACCAGCGGGGTGCGTCGCGGCGACCGGGTGCTGGACTTGGCCGGCGGCACCGGCGACATCGCCAGCCTGCTGCAGGAGCGGGTCGGGCCGGACGGCGAGATCGTCATTGGCGACATCAATGGCGACATGCTGCGGGTGGGCCGCGATCGCCTGACCGACCGCGGCCGTGTGCGTGGCCTGCGCTACGCGCAGTTGAACGCCGAGGCGCTGCCGTTTCCTGATGCCAGTTTCGATCTGGTGACGATCGCTTTCGGCCTGCGTAACGTTACCGACAAGCAGCAGGCGCTGAACGAAATGCAGCGGGTGCTGAAAATCGGCGGGCGCGCGCTGGTGCTGGAGTTCTCCGAGGTCAAGCACGACTGGCTGAAGCCGCTGTATGACTTCCACTCGTTCCAGGTGCTGCCGCGGCTCGGCAAGCTGTTCGCCGGAGATGGCGACAGCTACCAGTACCTGGCCGAATCGATCCGCCAGCACCCGCCGCAGGCCCAGCTGAAGGCGATGATGGAGGCCGCGGTCCTGGAGCGCTGCGACTACCGCAACCTCACCGGTGGAATCTGCGCCATCCATTCCGGGCACAAGCTGTAGCGCTACCGGCATGTTCGCCGGCCGCGTTCGGCCGCTGCAGCCGCAGTCCGCGTGGTCAAGTGCGTCCAGCTGGGCTGAATGACGCATCGCTCGGCCTCCGTCGGTCCCCTATCGGCAGGCTTGGCGGCTAGACTGCGGTGATCCTTTCGCAGCCGGTGACCACTTGCCATGCGCGCTTCCCGTTTTCCTGTCCTGCTGTTTGCACTCGGCCTTGTCGCGGCCGGTTTGGCGCTGGCCGCCGGCGCCGTGTTCGCGGCCGCTCCGGCGGCGGTCGAGGCCGAGCCCGCGCTGGCCGGGCGTGGAATCGATGAGCACAGCTACGCGCAGCCGCAGGTGGTTCGCATCCGCGATCTGGCGCTGAGCCTGGCGGTCGATTTCGACACCCGCACGCTGAAGGGCTCCGCCGACTACAGCCTGGATTGGTCCGACCGCGCGGCGCGCGAGCTGGTGCTCGATACCCGCGAACTGCAGATCGATAAAGTGCTCGGGCGCCGCGGCGACAGTGGCTGGCGCCGGCTCGATTTCAGCCTGGATGCGCCGGATGCCGTGTTCGGTTCGGCCCTGCGCATCAGCATGAGCCGGCAATATGACGTGGTGCGGGTGCGTTACCGCACCTCGCAGAACGCGTCCGGCCTGCAGTGGCTGGAGCCGGCGATGACCGCGGGCGGCAAGGCGCCGTTCCTGTTCAGCCAGTCGCAGGCCATCCACGCGCGCAGTTGGGTGCCGCTGCAGGACACCCCGAGCGTGCGCTACACCTACAGCGCCGTGGTGCGCACGCCGCCGAATCTGGTTGCGTTGATGAGCGCCGACAATCCGGTCAATCCGGTGCGCAACGGCCGCTACGTGTTCCGCATGAGCCAGCCGATTCCGTCCTATCTGATGGCGATCGCGGTGGGCGATCTGGAGTTCGCGCCGATCTCGGCGCGCAGTGGCGTCTGGGCCGAGCCGGCCACGCTGGCCGCCGCGGTAGCCGAGTTCGCCGACACCGAGCGAATGATCCAAGCCACCGAAGCCCTGTATGGCCCCTATCGCTGGGAGCGCTATGACCTGCTGATCCTGCCGCCGAGCTTCCCGTTTGGCGGCATGGAGAATCCGCGGCTGTCGTTTATCACGCCGACCGTGATCGTGGGTGACAAGTCGCTGGTCAGCCTGATCGCGCATGAGCTGGCGCATTCGTGGTCGGGCAATCTGGTCACCAATTCGAGCTGGAAGGACATCTGGCTCAACGAGGGCTTCACCAGCTACGTCGAGAACCGCATCGTCGAGTCCCTGTACGGCATCGAGCGCGCGCAGATGGAGATGGTGATCGAGCAGTCCAGCTTGCGCCGCGAGCTGGCCGATCTGGCGGCAGCGGATCAGCTGCTGGTGCTGCCGCCGCTGACCGGGCGCGATCCGGATGACGCGCTGACCCCGGTGGCCTACATCAAGGGTGCGTGGTTCCTGTCGTTTCTGGAGCAGCGCTTCGGTCGCGAAGAATTCGATGCCTTCCTGCGCGGCTATTTCGATCGCTTCGCGTTCCAGGCCATCGACAGCAGCCAGTTCGTGGCCCATCTGCGCGAAACCCTGCTGGAGCAGCAGCCGAACGCGATCAGCGAACCCGAACTCGACGCCTGGCTGTTCGAGCCGGGCGTGCCGGAGTTCGCGGTGGCGGCGACCTCGCAGCGGTTCGCGGCGGTCGACCTTGCGCGCACCGCATTCCTGCAGCAGTCCGCGGCGGCAGACCTCGAAACGGCGGAGTGGACCACGCAGGAGTGGCTGTACTTCCTCGAAGGGCTGCCGCCGGTGCTGGACGGTCCGGTACTGGTCGCGCTGGATCAGGCGTTCCGCTTCACTGGTACCAGCAATGGAGAGATTGCGATGCGCTGGTATCCACTGGCCGAGCGCAGTGGCTATTTCGAAGCGCGGCCGGCGATGGCGGATTTCTTGAAGGGCATCGGCCGTCGCAAGCTGATCATGCCGGTCTACACCGCGCTGGCTGCGAGCCCTGAAGGCCTGGAGTTCGCCCGCGCCGTGTTTACCGAGGCGCGGCCGGGCTATCACCCGATCACTGCGGCCTCGGTCGCCGCGGCCCTGCAGTAAGACGCCGCGACCATGCAGCGCAGCCGGCGGGAGCGGCGACGGGCAGCACGCAAGCGTTGGTGGCTGGCGCTGTTGCTGGTCGTATGCCTGCTGCTGGGGTTCGCCGGCAGCCTGTGGCCGAATCTGTTCCTGAGCGCGGTGCTGCGGCTGGATCACCTGCGCACCGGCACCGCGCTTTCGGAACTCAGCGTCGACGGCCAGCTTTGGAGCCTTGCGCGTCGCGGCGAGGTCCAGCCGGGCCAGCCGGTCTGGGTGTTCGTGCACGGCTTAACCGGCAGCAAGGAAAACTGGCTGCCGCTGCTGCGGCAACTCCCGTCCGATGCGGCGATCGTCGCACCTGATCTGCCCGGCTGGGGCGAGTCGGCGCGCCTGCCTGGCGGCGACTACGGCTATGCCGCCCAGGCCGAGCGTCTGGCGGCCCTGCTGGTGGCGCTGGATCTGCGCGATGTGGTGCTGGTCGGGCACTCGATGGGCGGCGGTATCGCCGCGGTGACCGCCGCGCGCCACCCTGAGCGGCTGCGTGGGCTGGTACTGATGAGCGCATCCGGCACGCCATTCAAACCCAACGACTTCGGCCGTGCAGTGCTGCGAGGTGAACATCCGTTTGCGGTGCGGACCCGTGCCGAGCTCGACGCATATCTGGGGCTGGTGTTCATTGATCCGCCCTTCCTGCCCTGGCCGCTGCCGCAGGCGCTGCTGCAGCGCCGACAGGCCGACTTCGAATTCGAGCGCGGCGTGCTGGAGTCGATCGGCCGTGGCCCGCAGGCCTTCCTGCCCGAGCAGTTGGCGGGTGAGATCGCTCGGCCCACGCTGCTGCTGTGGTGTCGCGGTGATCCGGTGATCGACCCCAGCGCCGCCGAAGCCTACGCGGCCGTTCTGGTCGAGTCGCGCAGCCTGCTGCTGGATGGCTGCGCCCACATGCCGATGATGGAACAGGCCGCCGGCACCGCGGCCGCGCTGCTGGTCTGGTCTGAGGCCGTGCCGTAACTGATCTCGACTGGGCGGAGGTACGCCGTCTGTTCGACCGCGGCTGCAGCTGCATATCCGGGCGGCCTTGCCGCCTGCGCAGCGCGATCGCGCCAGGATCGAGCGCGCGCACAACGACCGCGCCACGTGCTGGCCCCGGAGCACCGGGCGTTCAGCGTCGCCGCCAAGCTGCAGGGCGTCAGCGGACGTTCCTGCGCTTATTCTCGGCGACCCGGTTGGTCACAGCGCTCGGGGCGAGTCGTGGCCGCCAGTCGCGAAGCCCGCATACACGCGGACGGACTGGTGCGGCGCTGGCAGCGGGCGCCTGCGGCGGGTCGTCGCGCGGCACCGGCAGGCTCGGGTCCAACAGATGCGGCGGCAGCATCAGGACCATGACGCGCCTCCCGGCAGCGCCGACGCCGACACGGGCGCTGGCGACGGTTGGACCGGTGATGGCGGCAGCGGCCGCAGCGGGCCTGGATCGGGCGCACGCGGCATCGGGCCTGTGAACATGCGGGGTTTGCGGGTTATACGGTGGCTCATGGCGATCTCCCACCGCGCGGGCTGCGCGGCAGGTTGAGTAGAAACGGCAGCTTGGGCAAATGCGGGCGGAGCTTGTGGCAAAACGCGGGCAGCCGCGGGCCGAAAGGGCGGCTGCCGATCAATCCTCGCTGCGAAAGACCATTCGCAAGGGTCCGATGCTGATGCCCTGCGCTGCATCGACGACCTGCGTCTGCGTCAGCCGCTGCAGGCTGATCACACCGTCGCCCGCCGGCAAACGGATCGAATCGAGTCCACAGTGCGCCAGCCGACGGGCGGCGCTGCGCATCGCGCCCGGCTGCAGCGCAGTGTCGGCGACAGGTGCGGGCCTGCGCTCGATGCAGTCGACCCTGTGCGCGCCTTCCAACGGCGCCAGCTCAGCGTCCATCGCAGCCTCGGCAAGCTGCAGGTCCGAACCTGGCGCGAGGTAGTGCACCGTCGCCTTGAGTTGCCCGGCAGCCGACGTGGCAGCTCGCCGGAATACCCAGCCGCCGCTGCGGCCGTGCGCGCGCACGGTCAGTTGACCTGCATGTCGGTCGATCTGTAGCGCGCTTGCTTCGTCCACGCCATAGCCGATCTGGGCGCTGGTCTGTGCCAGCAGCCGCAGCAGCCGCGGTTCGCGCGCGCGTTCGGAGAAGTGGGTGTCAACCGAAGCGGATTCGGCCAGCGAAAGCCCGCCTGCGGGCCAGAAGCTGAGCTGATCCTCGTCAATGCCGACACCGCAGCGCTGTCCTCGGCTGCAGCCGGGAATCGGCGGAGGGCCGGCCCGTCCGGGTCCGCGCACTGCGGATTCCGGGCTGCCGTTGCTGAGCATGGCTGCCCCCGACTGCACGGCCGCCCCGGCGCTGGTACCGCCGACCACCAGCCTGCCCGATGCGTGCGCCGCGCGGAGCGCCTGCAGCCATGGCTGCGCGCGGTCGGCGCGGTCAAAAAAGGCCTGGCGCAATCGCCACTGGTCACCACCGGAAAAAAACACGCCATCCAGCGCGTGCGGCAGGTTCGCCAGCGCCTCTGGCGCAGCGCAAGCAGCGGCCTGGGTGCGTGCGAGATCAGGGAAGATCCGGTCCCGATCGGGCAGCTGCAGATGGAGCCGGCGCTGCGATTCCAGTGAATCGCAGTCGAGGTCGGACTCGATCGTCCGCGCCAGCGCCAGGTCGATCGGCCACCAGACCGCGTCCGCGCCCAGCGCCTCGAACGCGCCCTGATAGAAATCGACGGCGTCGAAAGGGTCCTGCGCAGAGGCGGTGACGACCGCAATCCGCGGGCGCTTGCCGCCGCGTCGAGCCGCTTCCGCCACGAAGGCGCGAAGCACTTCCAGCCCGGCGGGCTCGGTCGTGAGGTCGGCGAAAACGCGCTCGCGAAGACGTACCCCGGCCTCGATCTGAGGCGCCTGCAGGCTGCCGAGTATCGCGGCGCGCTCGGCGTCCGACAGCCGTGCCCACAGCGAGCGGCGGCCATTTTTGCAGGGCGCGGCCTCCGCGGATTCGCCATCCGTGCAGATGTTGAACAGTACATCTTCAAGTTCGGCGGCATGAATTGGCTTCGGTCCAACGCGCTCCATCGCAATGGTCAACAGCTTCTCGACCTGGCCTCTGAGTGTGTCGATGTAGTCTGCGTCCGTGCCTTCTGATGGCAGCCAATTCAGCGCATCCGGGTCGACTTGATACAGCCAGGGCTGGCGTCCAGCCGTTCGGTCCGGTAGCGCGCGTTGGCAGGACTTCGGGGCCAGATCCGAGCAGATCGGCAGTGCCCCGCCGGCGATGAAAAGCGTCTGCGGGAATTGTTCAGTTGAAGAAAGCGAAGCTCCTTCACCGCTCGCGCTGGATGCGGCAAGACAAAGCGCAAGCAGCGCACTCGCAGTGATGCGGTCGATCGATGGTGTATGCATGGCGGCGGACCATACGGGGTGGGCTGTGTGCGCCACAAGTGCGCGCTGCTCCCGGCAAATCCTCGCGGAGCCTGTCGGATTGCGCTTGGCTGGGTTGCCGATCTGCCCGTGCGGCCCGCTTGACCGGTGCGCTGCAGAGGCACCGGGGCGCGCGCAGTCGAAGTGCGCCTCGAGCGCGGAGCCCGGGAGTCTGCCGCTCGAGCGTCCCGGGCCTTGACGCGCCGTTCGGCTCGGGGTAATGCTTCGCCACGCTGTCACCAACCTCGGCGCTCATGTCCAAGCCGCGTAACCACATCCGGCATCTTGCGCGCACCTACTACTTGAGCGAGTGGTGGGACGAGTAGCAGTCCTCGCGTAGCGACTCCGCGTCCGCATCCGCAACGAACACGTGGCCGCCATCCTCCTGGATGGGCGTGGTCTGTCTGTGTCGTCACGCGCAGCGGTCGTCCAACTTGAGTCCATCCGTCCTCCGCACTGCTCAAAGGTGCGAGCTGACGGGCAATGTGGGGAATCCAAAATGCATTCCATCAAATCGCTGTCGGTCGCGATCGCGACGGCACTGCTCGCCCTGCCTGTGCTGGTGGCGGGCCAAACCACTGCAGCCGCCGAGCCCGAACCCGCCGTCGCGCTCGACAAGGTGGTCGTTACCGGCTCCAACATTCGCGGCATCGATCTGCAGGAGGCTCAGCCGATCACGGTGATCGACGCTGACACCATCCGCCAGCTCGGCGCGGTCACGGTCGGCGATCTGATTGCCCAGATCGCGGCGGCCCGGGGCGGCACCGGCAGTTTCAGCACCGCCAGTTCCGGCGCGCTGCAGGCTGACACGCCTGCCGGCGCGGCGGCGGTGTCGCTGCGCGGTCTTGGCACCGCTTCCACCTTGACCTTGGTCAACGGCCGCCGCATCGCCGTCTCGTCGTTTGCGTCGGGTTCGGAGAACTTCGTCGACATCAATGCGATTCCGATGGCAGCCATCGATCGCGTTGAGATCCTGACCACCGGTGCGTCGGCGATTTACGGCGCGGATGCGGTGGCCGGCGTGGTGAATTTCGTTCTGCGCGACGACTTCGAGGGCGTTCGGCTCTCGGCCAGCCTCGGCGACTCCGAAGCCGAAACCGATGAGCTGCGCGCCAATGCCAATATCGTCGCGGGCTACGTCGGCGATCGATCGCGCGGTCTGCTGGTGCTCGACCTGTTCAAGCGCAGCGGCATGTATCTGCGCGATCGCAGCATCACCGCCATCGAGCCGCGGCCCTCGCAGCAGGGCATCTATCCGAGCTTCAACGACCTCGCCGAGATGGATCTCGATCTGGTCGAAGCGAGCTGCCCGGACAGCCAGCGTTTCGACGGTCGTCCGGGATTCCCGAACAGCCGCTTCGGCGCCTATTGCACGGTCAACCGCAACCAGTACACGCCCACCGATCCGGAGACCGAACGCTTCGGCAGCTTCGCCACCTGGCAGTTCGATTTCGGTGCAGGCACCGAGTACTTCACCGAGCTGGCGCTGCAGCGGAACGTTTCGCGCGCGGCCAGCGCGCCGGCGCCATGGAGCGAAGAGGAGATCGCCTTCAACCACCCGAGCATGCCGGCCGAACTGCGTGCTCGGCTGCTCGCGGCCGGCGCCGATCCGGCGTCCAGCGTGTTCGGATGGGGCCGATTCCCCGACGCCCGCGAAATCGAAGTGGAGACCCGCAATTGGCGCTGGCTGAACGGCTTGCGCGGGGCGTCCGGCAACTGGGACTGGGAGACCACGACGACGCTTTCGCAGAGCCGCAGCGAGCAACAGGCGGTGGCTGGCATCTACAACGTCGAGCGCTTCCGCGCTGGTCTGGTCGGTGAGCTGTGCAGTACTGGGGCCACCAATTGTCGACCCGGCAGCGGAGGCCTGTTCTACAACCCGTTCGACGCTCAGACAGGGAACGGCGCCCAGGTGCTGGACCTGCTGCGCGAGCAGGTGCCGCGCGATGGCAAGTCGGACTTGATGGGCTGGGACGGCAAATTGTCCGGCGTCTGGGGTGCCTTGGCCGGCGGCGATGTTGGCTGGGCGTTCGGTGCAGAACTGCGCCGCGAGGCGATCGAGGATCGACCCTCGCCGCTGGCAACGCTCGATCCGTTGACGGGCGAAGTGCCGGTGTATGGATTCGGTTCGACTGCCGTCAGCGCGGCGCGCTCGCAGGGCGCGCTGTATGCCGAGAACTACCTGCCGTTCACCGAGCGCTTCGACCTCCGGGTCGCGGCGCGCTACGACTACTACAGCGACTTCGGCGGCGACATCAATCCCGCAGTCGGCCTGCGCTGGCGCCCGCACGACAGCGTGGTGCTGCGCGGCGGTTGGAACACGTCGTTCCGCGCGCCGTCGCTGGCGCAGGTGGGCGCTGGCTTGAGCTTGAGTTCTGGCGCCGTGCCGTGCTCACCCGGCAGCGAATTCTTCAACAGCTTCTGCGGCGGATTCAGCGGCGACGACGGCTATCTGTCCGAGGTCTACGGCAATCCCGATCTGCAGGCCGAAACCTCCTCGGCCTGGTATCTGGGCAGCGCCTTCAGCCTGGGCCAGCGCAGCACCCTGACCCTGGATTACTGGAGTTTCGATCAGCGTGATCTGGTCGATATCGACGATCTGGAGCTGTTCCGTCAGGCCTTGAGCAACCCTGCGCTGGTCTTCCGCAGCGCTGACCTGCCTTCCGGACAGATCGGCATCGGCATTCGCAACGGGCGGATTGGCGGTAACGTGGATCAGGTCAATCTGCAGCTGATCAACATCGGACGACAGCGCACCGATGGCATTGACATCAGCTTCGAGCATCGGTTCGACGAGTTCAGCTGGGGCAGCCTGCGCTATCTGTTCGATGCAACCTGGGTGAACAGTTTCGAGCGCAGCGAATCCTGCGGTGACTCGGGCGATGGGCGGCGTGGCGCAGGGGCGTGCCAGGGCGGCCAGCGGTTGATCGAGCGAGTAGGCGAGTTCCGCTACCCGGAGTGGACGGCCAACACCGGTGTCGCGTGGACTCGCGGCGGCAGCTTCGCCCGGCTGTTCGCCAACTACGTCGATGGCTACTTCGACGATGACCAGCGCGCAGAGGTGCCGGCGGGGCGACAGATCGGTTCGTGGACAACGCTCAACCTGACCGTGGGTCAGGACGTCGGCGAGCACCACTCGCTGAGCCTCAACGTGCGCAACCTGGCTGACCGTCAGCCACCCGTGGCGCTGGGCTCAGCGGCCAATGTCGATCTGTACAACCACAACACCTTGGGCCGCTTCTGGACCTTCAGCTACGTCTACCGCTACTGAGCGCGAACCTGGCGTCGAGTGTCAAACGGTGACTTCGCAGACGCGTGAACAAGCGCTCTGCTGGCGCAGCTCGGCTGGAACGCAGGCGCTCGCGGCCGTGCTCCCCGTGGCCGCGGGCCCGACCTTTGAGCCCACAAGCGCAGGGGTCGTTCGCCGGAGCCGCCGTCCCCCCGCGGGCGGCTCCGGTGACTGCGCCGGAGTGGGTCTGACCACTCCGTCCAGGCCGCTGTCTGCGCGCCGTTGCTCAGGCTTGCCACCTCCGGCGGCGCTGGCTCCGGCAGCTCAGCCTGTGCGCTTGGGGTCTGACTGCGCCGGTTGGACAGGCATGCTTGGCCCCATCTTTTGTTGTGCGCTTATCTGGAGTCCGTTGTGAATGCCCCAACTGCTGCGCCGCAAGGCGTCAACACGCTGCTGCTGCTGTTCCTCGTGGCTGCCGGTTTCAGCCTGCTGTCGCTGCTGGTGCCCACCGGGCGATTTGCCGAGGGCCAGCCGCTGTCATTGGCCAGCTTCGAGCTCGGCCCCACCGCGCATTCGCTCAGCCTGTTCGCGGCGGGCGAGGGTCGGGGATTTCTCAATTTCCTGTTCGAAGGCCTGGTTTCCGGCAGTCGCAACGGTGCGGCGGTCGGTGTGATCGCACTGGTCTTCATCATCGGTGGCAGCTTCGGCGTGGTGCAGGCCTCCGGTGCGGTTGATCGCGGCCTGCTGCGCTTGATCGCGCTGACCGGCGGCCGAGGCTGGCTGCTGCTGTCGGCTCTGTTCATCGCCTTTTCACTGGGCGGTGCAGTGTTCGGCATGGGCGAGGAAACGATCGCCTTCCTGGCTCTGTTGCTACCGCTGACCGATCGCCTGGGTCTACCCCGCGCATCGGCGGTGATGTGCACCTACATGGCCAGCCAGATCGGTTTTGCCAGCTCATGGATGAACCCCTTCAGCGTGGTGGTGGCGCAGGGCATCGCCGGGCTGGAACCGCTGTCAGGGCTTCAGTTCCGCCTGTTCATGTGGAGCGCATTCACCCTGGTCGGGTTGGGCTTCACCCTGCGCTACGCGTTTGCCCACCGACAGCCGGGGCAGAAGGCCGCGGAGGTTCTGCAGTCGCCACCGCCGCTGGATTGGGCTGATCGACTGATCCTGCTCAGCGTGCTGGCGACGGTGGTGTGGATCGTCTGGGGTGTCAGCACGCGCGGCTACTACCTGCCCGAGATCGCTGGTCAGTTCTTTACTTTGGGTCTTGTGGTCGGCGTGATCTGCTGGCTGGATCGCCGGATGGGCGCGAACAAGGTCGCCGAAGTCTTTACCGACGGCGTGCGCGCGCTGGTGCCTGTCGCGCTGGTGATCGCCGCGGCCAAGGGCCTGCTGTGGCTGCTCGGCGGCAGCGATCCACATCAGGCATCGGTGCTGAACACCCTGCTGTTCTCGATGGCCTGGGTGCTCGATGGCGCCCCGCCACTGCTCGCTGCACAGGGCATGTTGGCGGCGCAGTCGGTGTTCAATTTCTTTGTGACTTCAGGCTCGGCGCAGGCCGCCATCACGATGCCGCTGATGGCCGGATTGGGCGACCTGGTCGGCGTCAGTCGGCAGGTGTCGGTGCTGGCGTTCCAGCTCGGCGACGGGCTGACCAATCTGGTGGTCCCGACCTCTGCGGTGCTGATCGGCGCCATCGGTGTTGCCGGACTGAGCTGGTCGCAGTGGCTGCAGATCGTGTGGCGGTTCGAGCTGTTGCTGCTGGCGCTTGCGGCCTGCTTCGTCGCCGCGGGCGTATTGATGGGGCTGAGCTGATGACCTTGCTTGGGGTTCGGGACACCGCGCTGTTGATCCGCAACGTCGAGCTCTACGCACCGCGGCCGCTGGGGCGCTGCGAGGTGCTGGTGGTGGCGGGACGGGTGCTCGCAATCGCCAGCACGATCGACCCGGGTCACAGCCTGCCGCTGCGATGCCTCGATGCGGGCGGCCGACTGCTGGTGCCGGGCCTGGTCGACAGCCTCGTGCACATCGGCGGTGGCGGCGGCGAAGGCGGTTTCGCCACGCGTGCGCCGCCGCTTGGCGCCGATGCCGCGCTGCGCGCTGGAGTGACGACGGTGATCGGCGCGCTCGGCACCGATGAAGTCACCCGCGGCCACGCCGATCTGCTGGCCTGCGCACGCGGGCTCACTCAGGCGGGCGTGTCGGCCTACGTCCTCAGCGGCAGCTATCGAGTGCCGGTGGCCACCCTGACCGGCAGCCTGCGCTCGGATCTGGTGCTGATTCCGGAAATGATCGGTGTCGGCGAAATCGCGATCGCTGATCACCGCGGCTCGCAGCCCACGCTTGATGAGCTGGCGCGCATCGGTGCGGATGCGAGGGTCGGCGGCATGCTGGCGGGCAAGCGCGGGACAGTTCTGGTCCATGTCGGTGATGCGGCTGAGGGCTTGAGCCTGTTGCATGCCCTGAGCACTCGAACACCGCTGCCCGCCAGCGGTTGGCACCCGACCCACATCAATCGCAACCGCCTGCTGCTGGCGCAGGCGTCGGCCTGGTCTGCGCGCGGCGGCAGCGTCGATCTGACCGCCAGCACCACCCCCCAACTGCTGGCCGAGGGCGAAGTGCCCGCCGCCCAGGCATTGGTTGAACTGCTGGGATCGGGGGTGCCGATCGGGCAAATCACGCTGAGTTCTGACGGCCAGGCCAGCCTGCCGCAGTTCGATGCCGATGGCCGTCTAGTGGCGATCGAGTTCGCCGCGATTGACAGCCTGCTGAACAGTCTGCGCCAGGCGGTGCATCAGCATGGACTGTCGCTGGCGACTGCACTCGCGGCGATCACCAGCTCGCCGGCCGATATCTGGGGACTGCCGCGCAAGGGCAGGATCGAAGTCGGCGCGGACGCCGATATGCTGCTGCTGGAGCGCGACAGCCTGGAGCTGGCGGCGACCATCGCTGCCGGCAGTCTGCATGTCTACGACGCTGCTGACTTGCGCGACCAATTCGCTTGAGCGGCCGCCGTCGCTGGCAAGGCCGTGCAGTGCCGGGGAGATCCAGGCACTGCCGGGACGCCTCGGCAGGCGTCGAATGGACGTCCGAGTCGGTGTGATTCAGCGCGCGTCGATCACCGTCTGTGTGCCCAGGCCCGGCCCGAACACCACCGCATTGCCGAGCACGCGCTGCATGCCGATGCTGGCTCCGCGGAACACCGGCGTGCTGGCGAACAGGATCACCTGGCCGCTGCCTTTCGATTCCTGCGTCACCCAGGCGGTGTTGGCGATGCGCTCCTGGGCTTCCGGCCACAGCAGGCCGCCCAAGCGCAGGTCCAGGGTCTGCGCCGGCGGCAGGCCGCCCCAGCCGTAGATGCTCCAGTGCTCGGCGGGCTTGCCCTTGGTTTCAGCCGGGCGCAGCGCGCCGATGCGGAACGGCGCAGTCACTGGATCCGCCGCCATCAGCGGGGTGTTGCCGTCGACCAGCACCGGCAGGCTGTCACCACAGCCGAAGCTCAGCCAGTGGTGGGAATCGCAACGGGCTGCAACGAAACTGCCGACCGGCATGAAGCGCTGCTGCCAGCTGTCGAGTTCGGTCAGCGCATCGCCTTCGGCCAGTTCGGCCTCGGGATCGATACTCCAGGCCGCGCGGCTGGAGGCCGGCGTGCCGCGCGCGTACGGATCCGCGCTCAGTTCAGTGCGGGCCGAGGCCGCCAGCCACTCGCGGGCGAGCTGGTCGCGGAAAGGCTTCAGCTCCTTCAGCGCTTCGGGCAGGCCGCGCGCTTCGGCCAAACCATTTTTCTTCGCCAGCGCGCTGGCGCCGCTGCCGATCGCGACCAGGGTGCCGCCGGCTGCAACCCAGGTGTCGAGCGCTTCGCTCACCTCTTTGGGCAGGTTGCCCCAGCGTTCCGGCAGCACGATCACGCGATAGCCGCGCAGGTCGGTGCGGGTCAGTGCGCTCTCATCCAGCAAGGTCGGCACCAGGCCGAGGCCGTGTTCGAGGTAGTGCCAGATCGCGCCGAAGTTGGAGGGATCGACCATGCCCTTGCCAAGAATGGCGACCGGCGCCGGCTGCAGCAGGCCGAACTCACTGCCGCCGAGATCAGGTGAATCACCCGGGCCCTGGCCGCTGCGCAACGCCACCGGCGCCTGCTGAAGCGCGCTTGCCGCCGCCAGCGCCTGGCGCAGCTGTTCGCTGCTGTGCTGCGGGTGGTCGTAGCGGGTCAGCAGCACGCTGCCGCGCGGGTAGTCGATGCCGTCGAAGCGGACATCCTTCAGCGCCACGCGCAGCTTCAAACCGGCGCGCAGCAGCTGGGCGGCGGCGGCCACGGCGGAATCATCCTCACCGGGGATCAGCCAGCCGACGCTGGAGTCAGCTGCAGTGCCGATCGTCGCGGGCTGCGCATTCGCCGGCTCTGCCTGCGCCGGCAGTGCGCCCTCGATGCGCCAGGCCGGCAGGCCGAACATCATCGGCAGGTTCCACGCTGTGATGTCATAGATCGTGCCTTCGCCGGAGCGCATCAGCTCTTCGCGCTCGCGCTTGAGCGAGGCCTCGTCAATGCGCGGGTCGAACTCCATCAGGGTGGCGGCCAGCCGGCCGAGCGGCTGACGGGTGCTGATCAACAGGCTGCCGGCGGGAAGCTCAACACGCTCGCTGCGGCCGGCCAAGCCATTGCCCTGCACCGACCACGCGCCGGTGAGGCGCTGTGTTTCAACGCCCTGCAGATCCAGCAGGGCCTGCAGCTGACGGCCGCGGCTGGGATGCCGCGATACGTCGATCGCATAGACCGTCTTTGCGTAGGCGCCGCTGCCGTCGACCAATGCGCGGCGTTCGTCCCAGAACGCCTGCAGCAGGGGCTTGCGGCGGCTGCGCATCGATTCGATGTTGGCCACCGCACTGGCCAGTTGGCGGGCCACGCCGTCGGCGTAGAACTGCACATTGCCGTTCGGCTGGCGCACGCCGAAATCGGCGACGCGGGCCTGCTCGTACAGGATGTTCACCGCACCGCGCAGGCCGCCCCAGGCATCCGAATAGCCGGGATACCAGCCCTCGTTCCACTCGCCGGAGTAGTACACCCAGCCGCGCCGATCGAACGCCGTCGCCTGCTCGCGCGCGAACTCCTCGGCGAAGCGGCTGAAGCTGGCGGCGAAGTGCGGGTTCAACGGCGCTCGCGCGGGCGAGAACAGAAAGGTGTCGTGCTCGCCCATTTCATGCGCGTCGACGAACACCAGCGGATGCCAGCGCCGCAGGAACTCCAGCCGGCCGCGGGTCTCGGGCTGGCTGGCGTAGATCCAGTCGCGATTCATGTCGAACACATAGTGATTGCCGCGGCCATACGGCCAGCTCGCGCCACGCGAAAGCTGCTGGCCGTCATAGCTCGGCTCGGCACCGCGGAAGCCGCGTAGGTCCGCCAGAGCGCGCGCGCGGCCGTCCGGGTTCATCAGCGGGTCGACCATCACCACGGTTTCATCCAGCGTGCGCAGGGTCGCCGCATCGCGGCTCGCCAGCAGGCCATAGACGAGGCCCAAGGCGGCGTCAGCGCCGGAGTTTTCGTTGCCGTGGATGCTGTGCGCGATGTAGGCAACCGCCGGCGCGCTGTCGATGATCTCGGCGGCGCGGGCGGCTGAGGTGCGGCGCGGGTCGGCGAGCTCGTCCAGGCTGTTCTGGATCGCATCGAGCTGGGCCAGATTGGCCGGGCTGGAAATGATCGCCACCGACAGCGGCCGGCCCTGATGGGTGCGACCGTACTCGACCAGCTTGATGCGATCCGACACCTTCGCCCACTGCTGCAGGGCGGCGTGGATCTGCTCCGGGCTTGCAGCCTGCTCGCCGAGCGGAAAGCCGAGCAGGGCATCGGGATGCGGAATCGACGGGTCGGCCTCGAACGCGCCGAACGCCTGCACCACCGGCGCTGTCGGGGCCGGCCCCGCGGCAGGCAGCTGTGCCGTAGCGGCCGAGCACAGGGCCCAGCCGAGCAGGCAGGCGGGAATCGAGAGCCGCGAACGAGCAGTCATGAACGCATTCCGTTTGAGGACAGACGCGGAAGTCTGCCTCAGCCGCCGCCGCGGCACGCGTGCGTGAAGTCAGCGGTGAGCGGCCAAAACGCGGGGCGCCCGGTGTCGATGCGTCGCTGCTAGCCGCGAAACAAGCCGCGCGCCGCGCGCCGCGCCGCCTCGAAGCTGAAATGTGCTTCGACGTTGGCGAGTCCATGCTCGGACAGCTGCTGCCACAGCTCGGGATCGCGATAGGCCCGCAGCACTTCCTCGGCGAAGGCTTCGGGCGTCTCGGCGATCAGCACATCGCGGCCGGCTTCGGCGTGCATGCCTTCGATCGCGATCGGTGTGGCGACCACCGGCTGGCCGTAGCTCATGCTCATGTTGACCTTGCCTTTGACGCCCGCGCCGAAGCGCAGCGGCGCCACCGCCAGTCGGCAGTTGTCCATGAATGGGGCAATGTCCGGCACGAAACCGTGGAAGCTGATGCCGGGGCGCTCGCCGAGTGCGCGCACGCTGTCCGGCGCCTTGCTGCCGACCACGTGGAAGGTGATCTCCGGTGCTTCGGCGCGGATCAGCGGCAGGATCTCGTCGGCGAACCACAGCACCGCATCGACGTTCGGCGTGTGCTGATAGCCGCCCATGAAGACGAGGTCATTGCGCTCGCGGTAGCTGCGGCGGCAGCCGTGGACCTCGTGCACGTTCGAAAGGATATCGACCCGCGCCTGTGGTGCTTCGCTCGCTAGCAGTGCCTGCTCAACCGGGCTGACCACCAGGGTGATGTCGCTGCGGCGGATCAGGTCGAGTTCCTTGTCGCGGGTCTGCGCGGCCTGGCGGCGCAGGTCGTCGCGGTCCGCGAGCTCGGCCTCGCGCTGTTCGCGCAGGTAGTGCAGGTCGACCGTGTCGAACACCAGCTGCGCCTGCGGCGCGTGCTGGCGCACCAGCTCCATGTACTGCACGGCGATGTAGTGGCGGCTCAGCACGATCAGGTCGAACCGTTTGCCGTGCTCGGCAAACCAGCCCGGCACATCGGCCAGGAACGGATGCCACAGCACTTCCACGCCCAGCTGTTGCAGCTCGTCGGTGTAGCGCTCGACCCAGGCGCGGTTGTCGGCGAAGAAGCTCACCGCGCAGCCGTCGGCGCGCAGCACCTGCATCAGGTTGACCATGCGCAGCGAGCCGGAATCCTGATCGGGCGCCGGCGTGGTGGCGTCGATGATCAGCACGCGGCGGGCATCACGATGCTGGCGGGCGATCTCGATCGATGTGCCCGGGGCAGGATGCGCGCGCAGACGTTCGCCCCAGCGGGCCAGAAACTTCTGCTGGTTGACGACCTGATAGGCCTTGATGCCGGTCGAGGTGTCGGTGCCCGAGCTGATGCCCTCGAAGTGCACCACCGCTGACTTCGGCTGGTACAGCACGCGCAGACCGCTGGCCCAGACCTTCATCGCCAGGTCGGTGTCTTCGTAATAGGCAGGCGCGTAGTGGGTGTCGAAACCGCCGAAGCGGTTGAACAGTTCGGCCGGCACCGCAATCGCCGCGCCCGAGCAGTAGTCGACTTCGCGCAGGTAGTTGTATTCCGGCGCCGCTGGATCCTGGAAGCGGCCGTAGTTCCAGCCCGAGGCGTCATTGAACACGATGCCACCAGCCTCCTGCAGGCGGCCGTCGGGATAGATCAGCTTGGCGCCGACCAGGCCGACCTTGTCGTGCTGCTCGAAGGTGTCGATCAGCGCATCCAGCCAGCCGGGCTGCACGGCCGTGTCGTTGTTGAGAAACACCAAGTACTCGCCGCGCGCCGAGGCCGCGCCGGCGTTGCAGGCGCCGATGAAACCGAGGTTCTCGGGGTTGCGCTGGTAGCGCAGGCCGTCGATCTGCGGCAGGGTCTCAGCGCTGGCATCCGACGAGCAGTCGTCGACCACGATGATCTCGGCCGCGATCCTTGAGGGCTGCGCGAGGATCGAGCGCAGGCAGGTCAGGGTGTGGTCCAGATGGTTGTAGACCGGAATGATCACGCTGACCCGCGGCGCATCCGGGCAGGGCAGGGCGAAGGGCGCAAACGGCGCGCTCGCCGGCACCTCCAGCACGGTGCCGGGCAGCACTGGGCGCACCTCCTGTTTGATCCGCTGCACGGTGCCGTTCAGGCCGCGCGAACGCAGGCTGCGCAGGCCGCGGCTGAGCAGGGAGCTGGCGCGCTGGCGACGGAAGTTGAAGCTGGCCTTGGCGCGCTCGATCAGGCGACGGATGCCGCGCAGCGGGCGAGTCAGCTTCCAAGAGCTGCTCTGCAGGATCTGATTGCGTTCGCTTTCGAACTCGTCGCGCTGCTGCTGCAGGGCCGCCACCCAACTGTTCAGTTGCGCCGCTTCGGCCGCTCTCTCTGCGGCTGTGTCCTCGATGTGGTTGCGCAGCAGGGCAAGGGTATTCTCCAGCTGCGCGTCGGCGCCGGTTGAAGCCTCGCTCTCGCTGGACGACGACTCAGCTTCGCTGCCGATCGGCAGCATCTGCTCCAGCATTTGCTGCGCGTCGGCAAGCCGCTGCCGCTCCTGCTCCACACGCAGTTGTTCGTGTTCGACCTGCTGCTTCAACGCGTCGATTTCCACCTGCTGACGCTGCGCCCACTGGGTGCGCTCGCCCGCCAGTTTCTCCTGATCACGCGCCCACTGCGCGCGGCGTTCGCTGTCGACCAGCGCTGCGGACGTGGCACGCTGCGCAGCAGACAGCGCCCGCTGCAGTCGATGCTGTTCAAGCTGTTGTGCCCGCAGCTCGCAATCGATGCCGACGGCTTCAAAGCGCCGGGTCTGCGCGCTGCGCGGGTCCACTGCCAGACGCTCGGCATAGGCCGCTGCCATCGACGCCAGGCTGTGCACCTGTGGCCGGCTGCGACGCAGGCCGTGCAGCGGCGCGCGGTTCTGTGCGATGAAGCCGAGCGCCCGCAGGATGCTGGCGGCATCCGGATTGACCAGCAGGCCGGTCTTGCCCTGCTCGATGCGTTCGGCGTAGCTGCCGATCCGCGTCGCCAGCACCGGCAGGCGCAGCGACCACAGTTCACTCAAGGTGTAGCTGAAGGTCTCGGCGACGCTGGCCGGGAGCAGGGCGAGGTCGGGTGCGAGCGCATGGACATGCTGGGGCAGATCGTCGTGGCGATAGTCGAGCACGATGTGTACGCGGTCGGCGCCGAAGAAGCGCATGCCGGCGGCGCCGCAGCCGAGCAGCACCAGTTCGATGCCCTCGGGCAGCTGCGGAATGATCTCCGCCAGCAGTTGCTCGCCCTTGCCGCCGTTGATGCGGCCCGGCACCAGCACGCGCAGACGCTCGCGTGGCGGTGGTTCGGGCGCGATTTCAGGCTGCGGCCAGTCGGCCAGGCCGTGGGCGATGCAGTGCCGCGGCAGTTCGGCCAAGGCGGGTGCCAGCCGCAGGGTGTTGTCGAGCACCGCGCGGGTCGGTGCGATCAACTGCGCATTCGCTGCGAGCAGCGCTGAGATATAGGCCTGACGCAGGCTCAGCCAGGTGTCGGCGGGCTGGGCCGCGAACGGCGATGCGGCCGAGGGCTGGGCCAGGCTCGCGGCCAGTGCGGCATCGGAAGGATCGAAATCGGCGCCGCCGAAGTCGGCGTGCAGGTTCGGCCACAGCGGGTGGTAGTCGTGGCAGACCACGGCGGTCGGCAGGCCGGTGCGCAGCACGTCCAGGCTCAGCCCGATCAGCGACGAGACCAGCACGCCAGCGATGCCGAAATCCTGGCTCAGGTTCTCCAGCAGTTCGGCGCATTCACGCGAGCGGACTGCGGTGGTGGCGATGGGTGCCGCCAGGGTCTGGCGGCGCAGCGCGGCCCCACCGGGGCGCTGTGTCAGGCGCAGCGCCACGCCGGTGAGCTGGCGGTCGGAATCGCTTTCAGCCTGCAGCAGCAGGTGCGCATGGTGACTGTCGCCGTCGATCAGATCCTCGACGAAGCGCGCGCTGCCGCCGCCCCAGCCGTGCAGCATGTGCAGCAGCACCGGCCGACCGTCGAGGCCCGGATAGCCCGACGCGCAGGGCTCGGCCGACAGCGGTGCCAGGCGCAAGGCCAACGCCTGCACCGCCAGCGCCGCGTGTCCGCTGAACTCGCCGGGTACGCACAGGCGGGTGTAGACCGCGCTTTCAAAGTTCGCGGGCACGCGCGGCTGGGCTTCGATCGCGCAGGCTTCGGCCAGTTCGGGCACGGCCGCGGCCGGCAGTCGGCAGGCGCTGAGGTTCAGATCCAGCCAGGGCAGGGGCTGCGGGTCGCCGGCCAGCCAGCACAACCGGTCCAGCGTTGCCGGGTCGGTGTCACCTTGACCGTGTTCAGTGATTCCGGTTTGCAGCTCGCTGCAAGGCACCGCGCTGATGATCGCGTTGCTGTGGCCCAGCCGCAGCAGTCGCCGTGCGGTGTAGGCGGGCAGGGCAGCATTCGCCGCCAACAAAAGCACCGGGCGGCCCGGGAAGCCGACGGCTCCCGACTGCAGTGCGCTGGCGGCATCGCCGGCCAACAGCAGCTCGGTCGAGGCCGGCAGGCCGCGCAGTGCAGGGAGATCATCGAGGCTGTCCAACCGACAGGTGCCGATCGCGAGCTGTGGGGCGTACAGGCAGATCAGCGGTGCGTGGAGTGCGTCCGCAGTGGCAGGCAGGCTCAAGTCATGTCCGGGGGATGAAGGCCACGGCCCACAAAGGCCGCTTCGGCGAGGCCGCGATTATCGCAACCCGGCCGCAGACCCGCCAGCGACCTGAGTTCGCCGCTGGCACCCGTGTAAACGACGACGCCGGGCCTGAAGGGCCCGGCGTCGAGACGACCGGATTGCCAATGGACAGACGAGCCGGCTAGCCGGCCGGTGCGCTGACGCGCTTGCGGTTGTCGCGGGAGACGCGGTCGATCAACTTGTTGTAGGGGTCGAAGCCGACCTCATAGGGCAGGGCGTCGACCTCGATCCGGATCTCCGGTGCGGCGGTGGTGATGTGGTGGCGCTTCAAGCTCAGCACGGTCTCTTCCTGCTCGCTGGCGCCGGGGGCACGCGCGAACACGCCGACTTCGATCCAGTCGTCCACCGGCACCGGAGTTTCCTTACCAACGCCATCGGCATGGAACTTCGCCGCATGCAGCTGCAGGGTCAGCGCGTAGCGGCCATCGGCGAGCGCTTCGATCTGCACCTCCTCAACCCGGTTGTCGTAGAACACGATGCGCTCGAACAGATCGGTGATCAGCGCTTCGTGCTGCGGGCCGGCTTCCTCGCGGATGTAGGTCAGCAGCTCGCGGGAGGTGGTGAAGGGCGGCTGCTGGAAGGCCTTGTCGGCCAGGTAGCGGCTGAGCGCGCGATTCAGCGTGGCCTCGCCGATTTCCTCGCGCAGCCGATAGAACACCAGCGAACCCTTCTGGTAGTGGATATAGGGCTGGTTCTCGACACGGTACAGCGGCTGCTCCTCGCGACTTTCGCCGCCGCGACCCGAGAGATAGCGATCCAGCTCGTAGCGCAGGAAGCGTCGCATCCGCTCCCGTCCGTACTCGCGCTCCATCACCATCAGTGCGGAGTACTGCGCGAGCGATTCCGACATCACCGTCGAACCCTGCACATCGGCCCCGATCACCTGGTGCGCCCACCACTGATGGGCGATCTCGTGTGCAGTGACGTAGTAGACGTAGTCGATGTCTTCGGGATCGCGCAGGTCGGCGATGAAGCCGATCGCCTCGGAGTAGGGAATGGTGTTCGGAAACGCCTGGGCGAAACTCTGGTAGCCCGGGAACTCGATGATCCGCACCTGGCGGTG
Organism: Aquimonas sp.; assembly: GCF_044377145.1. Classification (NCBI taxonomy): domain Bacteria; kingdom Pseudomonadati; phylum Pseudomonadota; class Gammaproteobacteria; order Lysobacterales; family Lysobacteraceae; genus Aquimonas; species Aquimonas sp. Next base: position 6,782 of record NZ_JBILJQ010000023.1, on the reverse strand, counting down.
CTGGTAGGGGCTGAAGTGGGTGCCGAAGTAGTCGAGCGAATCCTGCACCGACTTGATCATGCGCTCCGCATTCCAGGCATGGTCGGGGTGGTGGTAGATCTCGATCGGCAGGCCATTGAAATCGCCGCGGGTCACCTGCCAGCGGGCGGACAGGAACGAGTAGAAGGGCAGGATCGGCCGGTCCATCGCGTACTCGAAGCAGCGCCGGCCATCACGCTCGAACTCGCGCTTCAGATAGCCCGGCGCGAGTCCGATCTGGTCGGTCGCCGTGCAGAAGGTCGCGCTGAAGTCGATCCAGTGTCCGTCGTCGGTCACATAGGTGTGCGCGTGCGCCTCGGTGTCGTCGAGGTCCGCCATGCGAGGCGCTTCGGGCAGGCCGCGTTTGCGCCTTTCGTTGCGGTCGCCCAGTGCGCGCCCCCGGCTGTAACCCAGGGAGGGAAAGCTGAAGTTGTTGAAGAAGGTTCCGTTGTGGACGATCTCGGTGGGGCCGCGCTGGTTGCCGAATCCGCGCTGCTGCGAACGCAGGGTGAACCGCATCGTGCGGGTCTCGCCCGGCTGCATGGCTTGCTCCAGCCGGTAGATGCGGTAGCCCAGCTCGACGTCATCATGTCGGAGCTCGGCCGCGCCAAGGTCCATGCTTGGATGCTCGGCCTGCGGATTCAGCTGGACATGGATCTCCTGCAGCGGAACGAAGTGCGGATTGCGCAAGGTGTACTCGCCCCGCACCTCCAGCTTGAGCGCGTACGGGTCCAGATCGACCTCGATGGCCTGCGCGGTGATCAGCGGTTGCGGCTGGCCTTCGTACTTCTTGTAGAGCTCCTCGTAGCGGATCTGGTCTGCGATCACGGTCTCGCGACTGCTGTATCGATTGAGAACGTGCGTGTTGTAGAAGATGTAGCTGCCGACGCCTACCCAGGCCATCGTGGCGAGCGCAAGGCCAGCTCCCAGTGGGCCGCGCATGCGCTGACGCGCGAGCCGCAGGCGTTCGCGGCGGGTTGTGGCGGTGCCACGTACCCACAGCGCCGTGGCAAGCAGCAGCAGGGCAGTCAGGAACAGCGCCCAGTAGCCCTTGAACCACGCCCACGCGATCCAGAAGTGGCCGTAACCGTTCAAGTCGGAGTAGGGCAGGTCGGGGCTGCCGTAGTAGCGGTAGAGGTTGTTCTCGTAGCCCACGTAGTCCAGTACGACGAGCAGGGCGATACCGCCCATCAGCAGGCCATAGGCGATGAACTTGTTGTTCGAGAGCACCTGCAGCACCAGAGCCGCGCCGGCCACCAGGATCGCAGGCACCGCCATGACCAGGATCGCCTTCAGATACAGCAGCGGTTCGAGCTGGGTGAACCCCTTAGACAGCTGCACGCCCATGGAGGCGAGAACGCCAGCGACCAGAAAGGCGAACACCACCAGCACCAGCGCGGAGAACTTCGCGAACAGCGGGGCCGCGTCAGGCACGGGCAGCGCATCCGTGACATCACTCAGGCGCAGCTGGCGTTCGCGCCAGACCAGCTCGCCGGCGTAGAACATGACGATGATGTAGAGCAGCCAGCCGTAGGCGCCCTCCAGCGTCTCCAGCATCAGTGAGGTCACCGGATACGAAGGCGTCCCGTAGAGCGAGCTGATATCGGTGGCGCTGCCAAGGAAGTTGACCATGCCGAACAGCAGCATGATCAGGAAAGGCACACTGGTGAAAACACCGCGCGCATCGAACTTCAGGATCTGCAGGTACTGCCGCAGAGAGACGCGCAGACCGCTTTCGGGCTTCGTGACAGGCAGAGGCACCACACGCTGCACGCTCGCGCTGACAAGCGCAGCCCTGCGCTTGAACCAGGCGCGACCGGTGCCGCTGCGTTCGGTCTTGAACAGGCGAAAGGCCGCTGCCGCGAGCATCAGCCCGACCCCTATCCACAGCGCGCGATTGGCAATCAGGTAACCGCCGAGTTCGGGTAGCAGGGTGTTGCGGTCCTGCGCGGACCAGTAGCGAGTGCTGAGTCCCAGCGCGCGCACGCCGAAGGGATCGGAAAGCGCTGCCAGCCATCTGTTGTCGAGGTCGCTCAGCAGTACGCCCGACACGACGTACAGCACGAAGAAGGCGATCACACCCACATAGACCGCCAGCAGACTGCGGGTGGTGACTGCGAGCAGCGCCAGCAGCGCGCCGGTCAGCAGCAGGTTCGGCAGGACCAGCACCCCCATTCCCCACGCGTAGGGCATGAGCGCGTTCGGTCCGATCCGTGCCGGATCGATCCAGGGCATGTAGGGCGCGATGAAGAGGCCCAGGGCGAAGGCGATGTAGACGATCAGACTGGCTGTCAGGCCGGCCCCGAATCGCCCCGCGAGGTAGTCACGCTTGCGGATCGGGTTCGAGAACAGCAGGTCAGCGGTGCCGGCCTCGAAGTCTCGGAGCAGCGCTCCGGCGATGAAGATGCAGATCACGAACAGGCCGAGCACCGAGGCGATCACCAGGAACTGCAAGGTCACCAGCGGGGCGTTGCGGTTGACGTTGCCAACGGCGCTGCCGAGCGTCACGGCGTCCGTGCTGGCGACGGTGAAGGCGATCAGGCCGAACAGCCCGGCGATCAGCCACAGCAGGGGCGAGCGCAGTTGCTCGCGCAGTTCGAAGCGGAAGAATTCAAGGATCATGCGGGCGGCCTCAGGCTGCGCGCGCGTGCTGACGCAGGCGCTGGAAGTAGACGTCTTCCAGATCCGGCTCGACCGCAACGAAGCCGTCGCCGGGCGCGCTCTCGCTGAACACGTGAATCAGTGGCCGACCGCCCACCAGCCGGGTTGACAGGATCTGGTAGCGCGACTGGTGCTCTGCGAGTTCGGACTTGTCGAGCTGCTTGCGCCAGACCTGGCCGGCAAGCGCCTGGATGGTGGTGTGGGGCTCGCCTGTCAGCAGCACCTGCCCGCGATTGATGATCGCCATGTGGGCGCAGAGGTCGGTGACATCCTCGACGATATGGGTCGAGAGAATCACGACGACTTTCTCGCCGATCTCGCTCAGCAGGTTGAGAAAACGGTTGCGCTCCTCGGGATCGAGCCCGGCGGTGGGTTCATCGACGATCACCAGCTTGGGGTCGCCGATCAGCGCCTGGGCGATACCGAAGCGCTGACGCATGCCGCCGGAATAGGTGCCGAGCTTGCGCTTGCGGGCGTCCCACAGATTGACTTTGTGCAACAGCGCGTCGACCACTTCGCGCCGCTGCGCGCGCTGGGTCAGGCCTTTCAGCACCGCGAAGTGGGTCAGCAGGTCTTCCGCGCTGACCTTCGGATACACGCCGAAGTCCTGCGGCAGGTAGCCGAGCTGTCGCCGCAGGGCGTCTTTCTCCACCAGCACGTTGAGACCATTGAAATCGATGCTGCCGCTGTCGGGCTCCTGCAGGGTCGCGATGGTGCGCATCAGCGAGCTCTTGCCGGCTCCGTTCGGGCCCAGCAGGCCGAACAGGCCGGTCGGAATCTGCAGGCTGACTCCGGCGATAGCGCGCACCCCGTTGGCATAAGTCTTGGTTAGATCGCGAATCGAAAGCATGCTGGGCTCCTGGTCGGTTGTGACTTGGTGGTGTAGGTTACTATAACACCAGCGCTCGACCGCAAGTAAACATTTCTTCATCGAGCGGGAATGCCGGGTAAAGCGGCCGCCGGCCGATCACGGCTCTGTTCCTTGAGCGGCGGCTACACTTGCCGGCCGCTTTGCCGACAGGCCGATCACCCCGCGTGAGCTCCCAGAAGACCACCCGTCAACTTGAAACCCCCGCACCTGAGCGCAGCTGGGGGACGCTGATCTGGGCGATCGCCAAGACCGCCCTGCTGCTGGGAGCCGGTCTCGCCACGGGCTTTCTGGCGCCGTATTTCTGGGTGATCGACCAGCGCGTCGCCGCCGATTTCGCTGCGCTCAGCTGGCAGGTGCCGACCCGGGTGATGGCGCGGCCGCTGCTGCTGAAGTCCGGCGTCGCGATGGATCTGGCCGGCTTGCGCGCCGAACTCGATGCCGCGGGCTACCGCGATGACGGTCAAGGTCGCGAGCCCGGCAGCTACGGGATCAACGGCCAGCGGGTGCAGCTGAGCACGCGAGCCTTCATCGATGTCGATGGCGCGCAGCCGCCGCTCAGCGCGCGAGTGCAGCTCGCCGGTGGTCAGATCTCGGCGCTGACCGATCTGTCTGGCAAGGCGCTGGCCGAATTGCGCGTCGACCCCGCGCGGATTGCAACCCTGTACGGAGAGAAGCGCGAAGAGCGCCGGCTGGTGCGGCTGGAAGACGTTCCGCCGCTGGTGGTGATGACCCTGCAGGCGGTCGAGGACCGCGACTTCAAGCACCACATCGGCATCGATTTCAGCGGCGTGGCGCGCGCGGCCTGGATGAATCTGCGCTCCGGAGAAATGCGCCAGGGCGCCAGCACCTTGACCCAGCAGCTCGCGCGCAATCTGTATCTGACCCGCGAGCGCAAGCTGTGGCGCAAGGTCAAGGAGGCGCTGCACGCGCTGGCGATCGAGCGGCGGTTCGAGAAGTCGCAGATCCTCGAGGCCTACCTCAACGAGATCTTCCTCGGCCAGCAGGGCGGCCAGGCCATCCACGGTGTCGCCGCCGCGGCCGAATTCTGGTTCGGCAGCGAGCTGGCCCAGCTCAAGCCGAATCAGATCGCCCTGCTGATCGGCATCATCCGCGGGCCGTCCTACTACGACCCGCGCCGGCATCCGGAGCGCGCGCTGGAGCGCCGCAACCGGGTGCTGAACCAGATGGCCGAAACCGGCCTGATCGAGGTCTCCGACGCCGAGCGCGAGGCGGCCAAGCCGCTCGGCTTGAAGCGCAACGTTAGCTTGGCCGGTAACCGCGCCCCGGCCTTCATGGCCCTGGTACGCACTCAGCTGGAGCGCGACTACCCGGCCGACGCGCTGCGCGGCGCCGGCTTGACGGTACACACCACCTTGTCGCCGCTGGCCCAGGCCGAGGCCGAACGCGCGGCCCGCGAGCAGCTCGATGCCCTGCAGACCGACGCCCGCCCTGAGCTGCAGGCCGCGGTGGTGGTGACCGATGCCGCGCACGGCGAGGTGTTGGCCTTGCTGGGTGACCGTGCCGCCGATGGGGCGGGCTTCAATCGAGCCTTGGACGCGCAGAGGCCGGTCGGTTCGATGCTGAAGCCGTTCGTGTATCTGCTGGCCTTGGCGCAGCCCGGGCGGTTTGCCCTGGCCAGCCCGATCGACGACACCCCGATCGAGCTGCGGCTGCCGAACGGGCAGGCGTGGGCGCCGTCCAACTCCGACAATGTCAGCCACGGCAGCGTCACCCTGCAGGCCGCGCTGGCGAATTCCTACAACCAGGCGACGGTTCGGCTGGGCATGCAGCTGGGCGTTGACCGACTGGCCCAACTGATCGAAGCGTTGTCCGGCACGCGTCCGCAGCCGCATCCCTCACTGCTGCTGGGCGCGGTCGACATGAGCCCGTTCCAGATCGCCCAGCTGTATCAGTTCGTCGCCTCCGGCGGTCGCCTGCAGCCCTTGCGCGCGGTGCGCGGTGTGCTCGACGCAAGCGGCGAACCACTGACCCGCTACGACCGCCCGACCGATCCGGCCCAGCCCGGCGATGCGCTGGCCGCGCGCTTGATCGGCATCGCGCTGCAGGATGCCGCGCGCACCGGTACCGGCAAACGCCTGTACGCCGACGGCCTCGGACATCTGCAGCCGGCCGGCAAAACCGGCACCAGCAACGACGGCCGCGACAGCTGGTTTGCCGGCTATACCGGCGCGCATCTGGCGGTGGTGTGGGTCGGCAATGACGGCAATGCGGCGACCGGCCTGTACGGCGCCTCCGGCGCGATGCGTGTGTGGACCGCGCTGTTCAAGCGCTTGCCCAGCTCCGTCCTGAACGTCGGCACCGATGGGCTGGAGTTTGCCTGGCTGGACGCCGACAATTTCGCCCGCACCGATGAGGCCTGCCCGGACGCCCGCCGCTTCGCCTTCATCGCCGGTTACACCCCCGAAGACTACGAAGGCTGTCCGCTGACGCGCGTGCGTGGCTGGTTCGGCCGTGGAGATTCCGCGCAATGAAGCCGCAACGTTTTGCTGTACTCGCCGCCGTTTCGGCGCTGATGGCGGGCTGCGCCAGCCTGCCGCAGACGCCCGTCACGGAGCAGCCACCCGCGCCGCCGCCGCGCGATCTGATCGCCGAGCTGTACGCAATGGTTGAAGCCACTGATCAGATCGTGGTCGAGCCCTTGCCGGATGCCGAGGTTGAAGACCTGAAGATCGAGGCGACCTCCGCGATCGCCCTGCGCGACCTGGAGCGCGCGGCGCGCAGCCTGATGCAGGCGCTGGAGCTCCGCCCCGGTCGACCTGACCTGCTGCAGCTGCGCGCCGAAGTCGCGCTCGGCCTGCAGCTGCTTGACGAGGCCGAGACTTTCGCTATCGCGTCGTATGAAAGTGGCCCCAAGCTCGGGCCGCTGTGCCGGCGCAACTGGGCCGCGATCCAGCTGGCGCGCGAACTGCGCGGCAATCAGGAATCCGCCGATGTCGCCCGCGGCCAGGCGCTGCGTTGTACCTCCGAGCCGCCGGTTCGGATGTAGGTCCGCGCCAAGGGTCGCGCAGTTCCATTGGCAGGGTGCCGGCCGATCCCACCACGGCTGCGGCGCAGCGCTGGACCGATCACATTGGCGGCTCTCGGCGGTAAGCGTCCGCCCAAGCCACCTACCGCTTCGCCACTCGCCGTGCTGAGCCTCAGTTGCAGATCGGCGCCCAGCCCTCGATCGGCAGCAAGCTGTCGATGTCGCGGTTGCGCGTGGTCGGCAGTC
>NZ_JBILJQ010000091.1:0-18616 GCF_044377145.1 Aquimonas sp. | reverse complement strand
CGTGACCCTGCCCAGTGAACTCGGAAGCAACGAGATCGCAAGCATGAGCGAATCCGCCACTCAGGAGAACGAATGACAGCTATCTGGTGAACAGGCTGTCTCAAAGGGGTTGACGCGTTCCGCTGCGGGATCAGACGACTTGACCAGCTCATAGAGTTGCTCTTTGCAAAGCCTTAGAATTCTCGCCGGCACCTTTCGCCTCACCGCGTCAATCGCCTCATAGACAGAAGCAAATTCGTCGGTCTTGACCAATGTAATCGGCAACTGAGCCTTATCAATTGCCAAATAGGTGCTTGCTATTGACGGGTCTTCGCCTTGCGCTCTTTCAACGAAGACTAAATTGTCGCGAAGCTTTTGAATACTCTCATTGCCTAGACAGGCGACAATCGAACGTAGCAAAGAGAGGATATTGCTGTCCGATAGAGAGTAGCCGACGAATACAATGGGGTGCTCGACGAATAAGGTTATGATTTTCGCAGCCAGGTATGCGTTCTGACGTTCAAACTGATCGTAGTCTTCTCGTGTAAGAACCAGCGTGCTCGGCCGCGTAGCTGATCCATGTATTTTGTATATCTCCGCAATTGATTGAGGATTAGCAATTAGTAGCTCACCCTGACCCACAAAGACCTTGTAATCAGGAAAGAGGCTCTCAAGGAAAGAATCCCAGTTAGTCGTTATAATTCCATCCACATTGAGCCTAGACAGGACAGCAATCTCTTGAGCGTATGGTGACTTGCTGAACTCCGGCACTGATATTGAGTTGAGGTAGGCGCAAATCTCCAGTCTAAGAGCTGACGTTCTGTCACGGATTTTGTGTTTGTTCTTCTCACGGGATGCTGCGTAGGTGGCTGCGGACCACCAAAAATCATGAAAGTCATCTGCAATTAGCTTTGCAACTGTTGGGAGATCAGCATTTGCACTTGAAAAGTAGAACTCATAATCCTTGAGCCCAGTGGTGAAGCGCCGCAGCAGGGAACCCCAGTCCTCGAGGCCCAGATATCGGCGCGAAAATCCTGACCCGATGAATAGAAAGGGAGCCGCACCGGCCGACTTGAACTTTGTTGCAAGTGCCTCTTTAATGTCCATTACCTTTGACTTCTCCGTATTCGACATGGACTTGAGCTTCAAATTTGGACCACTTGGGCAAGGAGACCTGGTCGAGTCAAGCCTGCTACATAACGCTCGTCACCGGCCCCATGCGATTCGGCTGATCGTCGCATAGCAACAATCCAGGGGTCACCTCTTGTTTTGCCACATCGCCCTCTTAGCCGGCGCGCCCGCCGAGACTCACCACACATCATCGCTGGGGCTGCCCGACTGAGCGCCAGCAAGCTCGGCTGGCACCCCCCAAGCCCGGCATACACCGAGTTCAATCCAGCGGTGATGGCTGCGCCCGAGGCACTGGGCAAGCGCCTCGGCTTAGAGCTGGCTGCGCAGCGTCATCGGCACTCACATCCTCGTTTCCTGACCCCAGATACGCAAAAACCGCCTTTCGGCGGCTTTTGCACCCGGCCGCCCCTTCGTTCTTGTCGAAGCGGTCAGACCGGGTTAGTTGTTGGATGGATGAAATCACAGCCCAATGTCTAGAGCAAGGGCGGGTGTCGCCTGCTCCGATGAGCTGGAGCCAGAACTCGTACTACGCGTGCAGAACGTGCCCGCGCCTCGGACAGCGCGAGGCTCGACCTGACCATGGCCGCGATTGCGTTAGCAATGCAGCTCTTGGTGAACGGGCTCGTTGGCCGATGCTGTCCACTCAAAGCGATCGCCGCTCACCCCACAAAGATGAAACAGCAGCGCGTCCCTGCGCTGCCGCTCCGGGGGAATCAGGCTCTCGCGCGCGATCAGAAACCCAGCCAGCCGGTGGCGGCGGTGCGGGTCAGCAGGTCGCGGTAGGGGCGTAGAAGTTCGGCGTTGGCGGCGGTCACGCTGCCGGCGAGGGCGGTGGGGGTTTCGTCGCTGATGGCGAGGCCGATCGAAGCGAAGGCCTGAGCGCGGACCCAGCGGAACTCTTCCAGCGACATGTCCTGTGCGTTCAGTGCGTCGACCTGGGCCTGTTTGGCTTCAACGATCAGGGCCGACAGATCGGCGTAGGCGACGAACATGTCCTGCACGCCGGGCTCGCGGCCGTCCTGCTGCTGGCGGTCTTTGAGCTCGCGGTACTTCTGGTCGAGCTGGGTCCAGCGGTCGCCCAGCCGGTCGGCGATCGCCTGCTGCACCGCCACGAAGCGCTCGACCTCGGAATGGCCCAGACGGCCGTCTTCGGCACCACTGTATGGGGCGCGATTGCGCACCTGGCCCTCCAGCTGGGCCACCTGCTGCCACTGCTGGGCGGTGTCCATCAGCGCGCTGCCGGCCTGCCAGGCAGGGCGCAGCACGAACCAGAACAGGCCACCGCCGCCGATCAGCAGCACCAGCACGGCAACGATCAGGCAACCGCCAAGGACTTTCTTGTTCATGGGCTCAGGGACTTGTGTGGGCGATCACCTGAATACGTCAAACGGCGCGCGGTCGCGACATCAGTTGCTGGCCTCGAATCCGTTGGCGAACACGCGGTCATCGAACAGGGCCGGGCCGCCGACGAACAGGATGGCGTCGCCCACTGGGCGATAGCTGCCGAAACTGTTGGCGCGCAGATTCACCCGCCAGGTGCGTGCATTGATGCGCTGGCCGAGTGCGCTGATGTCGTGCCAGCCGACGGTCTGTTCGTTGCCGGGCTCGGACGGCCCGTACATGCGCAGGCTCCAGCCGTAGGTGCCGAAGTCCAGGCCCGGCGCATGGAAGCTGATGTCGACGGTGGCGGCTGCGCAGTCGCGCAGCTCGAAGCGCACCAGATCCTGCGGATAAGCGTAGAAGCGCCCCAGGCCTTCGCCGCCGGGCACGTAGTCACGGCCGTTGCGCGCCGCGATCACGCCCTGCACATCGCCCAGGCGCTGGCAGCCGGCACCGGTGCCGCTGACCACGGCCGCCGTGAATGAGCCGGCGACATAGAGCTCCGGCGTCGCCCGGTTGGCGCCGTTCAACAGCACGATCGAGGAACCGACATTCCCCTGCAGAGCATCCGGCTGGGCATCACCATTGCCGTCACCGCCGTTGGGCGCATTGCTTTCGGTCTGGTCGGGCGCGCCATCGAGGTCTTCATCCGGCACCTGCTCCAGCTGCCACACCGCCGCATTGGTGCCGGCGTAGAGGATGTTCGGGTTGAACGGATCGATATGCAGGGCGAGTGCGGCATCTGCCGGCAGGCCGATGCTGAGCGTGCGCCAGCTGGCGCCGCCGTCCTCGCTCTTGAACACCGCGCCGGGGTTGGCCAGCGAGCCCGCGCCGGCGGCGTACAGCACATCGGGGTTGCCGGCATCGACGATCAGCGCGCGGATGTCGGCATCGGTGCTGATGCCGGTGGAGGCCGCCGTCCAGCTCGCGCCGCCGTTGGTGGTCTTGTAGATGAAGCCCTGCCGCGGGTTGCTTGAATCGCGCAGGTTCACCGCTGTCGTCCACAGTGTGTCCGGGCTGGTCGGGTGGATCGCCAGCGCGAGCACGTCGAAGGCGGTGTCGGTGCTGCCGGGATAGCGTGGCAGGCCGGTGCTGGCCTGGGTCCAGCTGGCACCACCGTTGACCGTCTTGAATACGCCGCTGGCGATCGTCGGCGGCGCGACTGACGGGTCTTGATTGCTGCTCAGGAAGGTGCCGACGTAGGCGATCTGCGGGTTCTGCGGGTTCAGCACCAGGGGCACCGGAACGACTTGGGCGTTGATGAACTGGAACTGGTTCGGCGCTACGCCCTGCACGGGCCCGAGCTGCGGCGCCGGCAGGCCGGCATCGGCCGCTGCCCACAGCCCGCCGGCCGTGGTTGACTTGATGATGCTGTGGCTGACGGTCGGCCGGCTGATGCCGTCGCCGCCGACAACGTTCTGGCGAAAACCATTGGCGGTGGCGAACACGGTCTGCAGCGGCCCGCTGGTGCAGGGGCCGCTGACCGGCGGCGCGGCGCAGGAGCGCGGGTCGAGCACGATGCTGCGCACGGTGCCGAGGAAGGTCGAGGCAGGGCTGCCTTGGGTCGGCAGGCCGGCCTCGATATTGGCCCAGCTGGCGCCGCCGTTGGTGCTCTTGTACAGGCCGGCGTTGCGCAGGGTCGGGTGCTGCGAGCTCAGGCCCGAGGCATAGATCACCGTGCTGGCCAGGCTGATCGCGCCGGTGCCGACCGTGGTCGGGTCGATGCTGATGCTGCGGATGTTCTGCGCGCGCAGGCCGCTGCTGGAGCTCGCCCAGGTCGCGCCTGCGGAGTTGCTGCGGTACAGCGCCGGCGAGATGGTGGAAGGATCGCCATAGCCAGCAAAGATGATGCGGTTGGCGGCAGCAAAGGCCGGGTTCGGCAGCACCTGCAGTGCACGCACATTGACCCCGGCGATGCCCTCGTGGGCGGTACTGAAACTCGCACCGTTGTCGTTGCTGAGGAACAGCCCGCCGTTGATGCTGGCCACGTAGATCCGCGACACCGCCGGGTACTGCGGATGCAGCACGATGTTCGACACCGCCGCGGTCGATCCATAACTCGGATTCGGGAACAGCCCGGTGGCCAGCGCAACCGCGCTGAGGCCGGCATCGGTGCTGCGCTGCAGGTTGGTATTGCCGGCGCTCTGGGCGTCGCCAATGAAGACCGTATCGGCCACGCTCGGATGCGCGCGCACGCGGTCGCCGAACAGAGTGGTGATGACCCAGGTCGCACCGTTGTCGTCGCTGCGCCGCAGCTGGCCGTTGATCAAGGCGTACAGACGTGAACCGGGCCCGAAGTCGAAATCAGTATCGAAGCCCGGTTGGCCCGGATCCAGCAGCGGGCTCCAGCTGAGACCGTTGTCGAGGCTGCGATGCAGGGCGATGGTCGCGCCTGGCAGGATCGGATCGATTCCCCTGTTGGCGATGGCGGCGACGATTTCGTTCGGCCGGCTGGCGCTGGTACGCAGCCGCTCCACATAGGCGCCGGCGGGCAGGGTCAATGCCACCGGGCTGAAGCTGGTGCCGTTGTCCGTGCTGCGCAGCAGTTGGCCGTTGCTCAGGGCGACGAAGAGCGTCCCGCTGTTGCCGGTGGCATCGCTGATCGCGCGGATGGCGACCAAAGGCGGCGCGGTCCAGCCGGTCGGCGCCCAGTTGTCGCCGCCATCAATGCTGCGGAACAGCCGGCTGCCGTAGTCGGTGGCCCACAGCGTGGCCGGTGCTTCGCGGTCGAGGGTCAGCATCGCGTCGAACGAGGTGCCGCCATCGATACCGTTCTCGATCCGCTGCCAGCTGCCGGCGTTGTCGACGCTGCGGTAGATGCCGCCCTTGGTCGAGGCGTAGACAATGCTGGGCGTGGTCGGATGCACGATCACATCGAAGATCTGGCCGCCGTAGGGCCCGCTGCCGGTCCAGACACCGGGGCCGGCGAGCGTGAGGATCGGCGCGGCGCACAAGCTCAAGGCGACGACGGCGGCGAAGGGGGCAAGCTTCATGGTGTAGCTCCAGGGCAAGAGGCGGCGCAGCGGTGGATCGACGGCGATGCTGCGGCCGGGTTCACTCGATCAGGTTCACTGGATGCGATACGGAATTCTGCGGCAAAACCCGCCATCGGTTCCGCCAAAGGTGTACAGGCCACCGACAGATGGGCAACGCAAGCGCCGCTGGGCCAACTACACTGCGCCGGTTTCCCGTGCGCTGCCAAGCGCTCCCCTCTGAATCCGCAAGGAGCTCGCCATGCCCTGGCTGCCGTGGGCGCTGTACGCCCTGTCGTTCTTCTGCTTCGTCATCGTCTTCCGCACCCATTCGCTGTTCTGGGGCGGGCTTGGCCTGCTGGTCGCTCTGGCATCGATGGTCTGGGCCACCCTCGCCTTGATGCAGGCGCGCATCGAAAGCCGCTCGCAGAACATCGGCACCCTGCTCGGCCCGGAAGAGCTCGCACGCCTGCGTGCGCAGGCCGAAGCCAAGCGTAGTCAGGCTGCCGCGAGCGGACAGGCCGCCGCGAGCGAACCGGAGTCCGCTGCGCCTGGCGCGTGAGCGGTAATCGCAGTCACCCTGCAAGCGCTGCTGTGATCGATTGAGCGCTGCTGGCATCGATGTCCACGCAGCCCACTCAGATGCAGAGCACGTTGTCGCTCAGCCCTCGCAGGCGGTGCGCATCACCGGGTCATCCGGCTGCAGCTGAATCCATTCGGCACCCGCGAATGAGCCATCGTCGGCGATCACGACCTCGTCCATCAGGTCGGCTCGGCGGTGGTTGGTGCAGTCAAACACCACGCCGAAACGGCGATCCGGCTCCCAGCGGGCCATCAGCAGCACCGAGGTCAGCACCTGGCCAGGCAGCGCGTCATTGCGTTTGCTCAGGCGGCGATCCACCGCGATCGCGCGGCTGATCTGCGGCACCAGATAGGTCCACGGCCGATACCAGGCCTGCTCGGCGTGGGTGGACGCCACCACCACCTGTGGCGGCAGCGCGCCCGAGGCACGGTCGAACCATGAGTATTCTGACCAGACCGAGTAGGCCAGCATGCCCAGGCCCGCGGCGGCCGGCACGATCCAGCCCGGCAGGCGTTTCCCGCTCAGCAAGCGCAGGCCCATCACCAGGCCGGCGAGTCCGACGCCGGCAACCAGTGCGGCGAATAGTTCCAGCAACATGGGGCAATCCTTGACGTGAATCCGCAGCAGCACGACCGCCGCGGCGATATGCATAGGTAGTTCAGCGCAGCCGGCGACGCAAGTCCTCTCAGCCGCCCAAAAGCAGCGCGGCCTGCCCCGGAACTCCGGAAGCAGGCCGCGGTGTCACAGCTGCAGCAGATCAATCAGTGGTGGATGGCACCGGACGCACCGCGCGGTACGCGGATGCTTTCCACCAGCTCCTGGATCTCGACCGGCGCCGGCTTGGTCACGGCCAGAACGATGTAGGCAGCGACGAAGTTGAGCAGCGCGCCGACCGCACCGAAGGACAGCGGCGAGATGCCGAACAGCCAGTTGGCGGGCACGTTCTCCAGCGAGTTGGTGCCGGGGATAAAGAACCAGCCGAGGTAGGTGAAGATGTACAGGCAGGTCGAGCCCAGGCCCACCAGCATGCCGACGATGGCGCCGGTCGAATTCATCCTCTTCGAGAAGATGCCCATCATGATCGCCGGGAACAGCGAGGACGCTGCCAAGCCGAAGGCCAAGGCCACGGTTTGCGCCGCGAACCCGGGCGGATTCATGCCCAGCCAGGTGGCGAGCGCGATCGCGAAGCCCATCGACACGCGTGCGGCGAGCAATTCCCCCTTCTCGGATATATCCGGCTTGAAGGTGGACTTGATCAGGTCATGGCTGATGGCGGACGAAATCGCCAGCAGCAGACCTGCCGCCGTGGACAAGGCCGCGGCCAGACCGCCCGCGGCGATCAGACCCACCACCCAGCCCGGCAACTGCGCGATTTCCGGGTTGGCCAACACCAGGATGTCCTGGTTGAAGGTGACCATTTCGTTGCCCTTCCAGCCGCGCTCGGTGGCGGTGGCGGCAAACGCGGGATTCGCTTCGTTGTAGTACTGGATGCGGCCGTCGCCGTTCTTGTCTTCAAACTTCAGCAGGCCGGTCTTTTCCCAGTTGCGCATCCAATCCGGACGCGACTCGAACTCAACCGACTGCGCCGAGGTGCCTTCCGGGTAGATGGTGGTGAAGATGTTGAGGCGCGCCATCGAACCGACCGCAGGAGCAACCGTGTAGAGCAGGGCGATGAACACCAGAGCCCAGCCGGCCGACTTGCGGGCATCCGACACCTTGGGCACGGTGAAGAAGCGGATGATCACGTGCGGCAGGCCGGCGGTACCAACCATCAGCGACAGGGTGAACAGCACCATGTTCAAGGTCGAACCGTGGTTTCCGGTGTAGTCGTTGAAGCCCAACTCCACCATCACCTGGTCGAGCTTCGCCAGCAGCGGGATGCCGGATTCGGTGTGGGTCGAGAACAGGCCGAGCTGGGGCAGCGGATTGCCGGTGAGCTGCAGCGAGATGAACACCGCCGGGATGGTGTAGGCGATGATCAGCACCACGTACTGCGCGACCTGGGTGTAGGTAATGCCCTTCATGCCGCCGAGCACCGCGTACACGAACACCACCGCCGCTGCGATGATCAGGCCGGTGTTGGTATCGACCTCAAGGAAGCGCGAAAACGCCACGCCGGCGCCGGTCATCTGGCCGATGACATAGGTGATCGACATGATGAGGAGGCTCGCCACCGCAACCAGGCGCGCAGTGCGGCTGTAGAAGCGGTCGCCAATGAAGTCCGGCACCGTGAAGCGCCCGAACTTTCTCAGGTAGGGCGCAAGCAACAGTGCAAGCAGCACGTAGCCACCGGTCCAGCCCATCAGATAGGTCGAGTTGCCGTAGCCGACAAAGGCGATCAGGCCCGCCATCGAGATGAAAGAAGCTGCCGACATCCAGTCGGCCGCGGTGGCCATGCCGTTGACGATCGGGTTGACGCCGCGACCGGCCGCGTAGAACTCGGAGGTCGATCCGGCGCGCGCCCAGATGGCGATGACGATGTAGAGGGCGAACGATCCGCCGACGAAAAGCAGGTTGATTGCAAACTGGCTCATGGTGGGACTCCTTATTGCTCGTCCACGCCGTATTCACGGTCGAGGCGATTCATGAACCAGGTGTAGAAGAAGATCAGCGCGATGAACACGAAGATCGAGCCCTGCTGCGCGAACCAGAAGCCGATGTCGGTGCCGCCGATGGCGATACCGGAGAGCATGGGACGCAGCACGATCGCGAAACCGAACGAACACAGTGCCCAGATCGCCATGCAGATGAAAATGATGCGTAGATTCGCCTTCCAGTATTCGGCGGCGGTCTTGCTGAGTGTCATGTGAGTTCTCCCTGTAGATGTTCGGCCCGCCGCCCGCATGGGCGGGCGGCGGGATGCCGTGCTGCGGCGGTTTCAGAACGTGTAGCGAGCCATGAAATCGACGCGGTTCTGTGTGCCGCTGGTGCCACGTTCGAGTTCACGCTTGGCGGTGGACAGCTCGATGCCCATATCGATCTTCGGCGCCGGCGACCAGAACAGGTTGGCGCGGAAGCTTGTTGCCTCGGCATTCGCGTTCAGGCCGGTGAGCGCGCGCTCGTTGTCGGCCGAGGTGTAGCCGACAATGAAGTTGGAGCGCCAGGTGCCGCCCCAGACCTGACGCCAGGCCGCGTAGGCGGCGACCACGTCGATCGGATCCAGGCTGCCGTCGGCTTCAATCACGGCGTCATCGAAGAAGTTCACCCCGACATAGCGGCCGATACCCGAGCCGGCGGTGGCCATCAGGCGCAGATCGTTGGCGCCGAACATCAGCTTGCTGGACACGCTTACGCCGTAACCGGTGGCGGTTTCGCCACCCGCCGCGGTCTCCGAGCGCAGCTGGCGGACGATACCGGCCACCGAGAACACGCCCCAGTCGCCGCGATTGGCATAGCGCGCGGTGAAGTCGGGCACGGTGTTGTCGTCGGTGATGATTTTCGCGCCACCACCGAACGGGGTCAGCACGGTCTCAGGATTTTCAACTGACACCGACCAAGCACCGCTGGTGTAGCGGATTTGCGGCTGGCGGACGAACACCGTGCCTTCGGTGGCGCCGATGAAATCAGTGGTCTCGGGCAGGGCGCCGAGCTCCATGAAATTCGACCATTCCTGACCGAACAGCCACTTGTCGTAGGTGAAATAGGCGCGGCGCAGCACCGGGTTGTAGGTGTTGGTACTGCGCTCGTCACCGCCGGTCGGCACGGCGAAGTCGAGCTCGATACGCGAGCCCAGCTTGCTGCCGTTGTCGAGCACGGTGTCTGTGGCGAACCAGAAGCGCGACTGCTTGGCATGGGCATCGAAGACCGCGGACTCGCCCGCACCGCCGACCGGGATCGCACCGGGCAGATAGAAGTCGCGGGCAACCGTACCGGCGGCGGGATTGCCGTCGCTGTAGTCGCTCCAGGAGCTGTTGGCCTTGATGAAGCCACCGAACGAAAAGCGCGTGCCCGGGTTGGCGCCTGGCACCACGCTGGTGGTCTGGATCGGCTGTACGCCTGCCGGCAGGGCCGGAGCGGCAGGTGCTGCTGGCGCCGGAGCGGCAGCCTGCTGCTGCCGGGCCAACTCACCCACCAGCCGCTCCAGCTCGGCGATGCGGGCTTCAAGCGCCGCCTCACGCGCGGTCTGCGCAAAGCCCGGACCCGACATCAGCAGCAGGCCGCCGATGGTCAGCGCCAAGGCGCTCTTCTTGAACATTTCTTTCTTGAACATGTGCATTCCCTCCCAGGGATTAGGGCGGAGCATGGTTGCGCCGCACTGCAACATTCTATTGCACGTTGGTCTAAGCGCCCGGCGCGCCCAAGCCCGGGCAAGCCAGCTTCGACCATGGTCGACGCAGATGCGCGGACGGTGTTTGGCGGAGCTAGACTCAATCGACCAAACAAGCGGCCGGCAGACACCTTGATCCGGTGCACACGCCCGCTTGCGCAGCTTCGCCCCCGGGAGAGAACCGATGTCGAACGAAACCAGCACCGGCAATGTTTACGCCGCCTCAGCCGAGTTCATCCGCGACGCCCGCTATTCGCCGGCCGACTACCAGCGCCTGTACCAGGAGTCGCTCGATGACAATGTCGGCTTCTGGGCACGCATGGCCGAGCGCCTCGATTGGTTCAAGCAGCCAACAAAAATCAAGGACGTCAGCTTCAAGTCCGAAGACCTGCACATCCGCTGGTACGAGGACGGCGAGCTCAATGTCAGCGTGAACTGCCTGGATCGCCACCTGGCGACCCGCGGCGACAAGACCGCGATCCTGTGGGAAGGCGACGATCCCGCTCAGTCCGCGCATGTGAGCTACCGCGATCTGCACGGCCGCGTGTGCCGGTTCGCCAACGCGCTACGCAATCTCGGGGTGAAGCGCGGCGATCGCGTCACCCTGTACCTGCCGATGATTCCCGAAGCCGCGGTCGCGATGCTGGCCTGCGCCCGGATCGGCGCGGTGCACTCGATCGTGTTCGGCGGCTTCTCGCCGGATGCGCTGGCCGGGCGCATCGCCGACTGCGGCAGCCGCGTGGTGATCACCTGCGACGAGGGCCTGCGCGGCGGCAAGCATGTTCCGCTCAAGGCCAATGTCGATGCCGCGCTCAAACAGCCCAGCACCAGCTGTGTCGAAACCGTGGTGGTAGTGCGCCGCACCGGCGGCGCGATCGACATGCAGAGCCCGCGTGACCGCTGGTACGACGTGCTGGTCGACGGCCAGCCCGACACCTGCGAGCCAGAGCGCATGAATGCGGAAGACCCGCTGTTCATCCTCTACACCTCCGGCAGCACCGGCCAGCCCAAAGGCGTGCTGCACACCACCGGCGGCTACCTGACCTACGCCAGCCTGACCCACGAAGCCGTGTTCGACGTGCGCGAGGACGACGTGTTCTGGTGCACCGCCGACGTCGGCTGGGTCACCGGCCACAGCTATGTGGTCTACGGCCCGCTCGCCAATGGCGCCACCAGCCTGATGTTCGAGGGCATTCCAAACTACCCGACGGTCAGCCGGTTCTGGGATGTCTGCGACAAGCACCAGGTGACCCTGTTCTACACCGCGCCGACCGCCATCCGTTCGCTGATGCGCGAGGGCGAGGAGCCGGTCAAGCGCACCTCGCGCTCCAGCATCCGTCTGCTCGGTTCGGTCGGCGAACCGATCAACCCCGAAGCCTGGGAGTGGTACTACCGCGTGGTCGGTGAAACCCGCTGCCCGATCGTCGACACCTGGTGGCAGACCGAGACCGGCGGCATTCTGATCACGCCCCTGCCCGGCGCGATCCCGCAGAAGCCGGGCTCGGCCACCCTGCCCTTCTTCGGCGTGCGTCCTGCAATCGTCGATGGCGAAGGCCGCGTGCTTGAAGGCGCGACCGAGGGCAATCTGGTCCTGCTCGACTCCTGGCCGGGCCAGATGCGCACCGTGTTCGGCGACCACCAGCGCTTCATCGATACCTATTTCAAGACCTTCCCCGGCACCTATTTCACCGGTGACGGCGCGCGTCGCGATGCCGATGGCTACTACTGGATCACCGGCCGCGTCGACGACGTGATCAACGTGTCAGGCCACCGCATGGGCACAGCCGAAGTCGAAAGCGCCCTGGTCGCGCACCCGAAGGTCGCCGAGGCCGCCGTGGTCGGCTGCCCGCACGACATCAAGGGCCAGGGCATCTACGCCTACGTGACCCTCAATGCCGGCGAAGCGCCGAGCGAGGAACTGCGCAAGGAACTCGCGCTGTGGGTGCGCAAGGAGATCGGCCCGATCGCAACCCCGGATTTCATCCAGTGGGCGCCCGGCCTGCCGAAGACCCGCTCGGGCAAGATCATGCGTCGCATCCTGCGCAAGATCGCCGAGAACCAGCCGGACCAGCTCGGCGACACCTCGACCCTGGCGGATCCGAGCGTGGTCGAGAACCTGGTTCGCGAGCGGTTCCTCAAGTAGGCGTCGCCGTCATCGACAGCACGGGCATGGACGAACGTGATGGCTTGCGGCACCCTTCCGGTACCGTCGAGCCCGCGGCTGAGGCCCCGCCCTACATGCGCGACATCCTGATTGCCGACGACCACCCGCTGTTCCGCGACGCCCTGCGTCGCACGGTGGCGCAAATCCTCCCGGATGCCCGCCTGCTGGAAGCCGACTCGGTCGACAGCCTGACCGAGCTGGCCTTGCGGCATCCACGCGCCGAACTGCTGCTGCTCGATCTCAACATGCCCGGCGCGCACGGCTTCTCGGCCCTGGTGCATCTGCGTGGCGCGTTTCCGACCCTGCCGATCCTGATCGTTTCCGCCCGCGAAGACCCGGCGCTGATGCGACGCGCGCTGGGCCATGGCGCCTCGGGCTTCATTCCGAAGTCGGCCGATGTCGAACAGATCGCCCGCGCGATTCACGCCGTGCTCGACGGCGACACCTGGCTGCCGCCCGGCGTCGGCGGCTCGGCGTTCTCGCTCGATCCCGAAGAAGAAGCACTCGCCGCGCGCATCGCCGAACTGACCCCGCAGCAGTACCGCGTGCTGTCGATGGTCTGCAACGGCCTGCTCAACAAGCAGATCGCCTACGAGTTGAACGTCAGCGAGGCCACCATCAAGGCCCACATGACCGCGATCCTGCGCAAGCTCGGCGCCCACTCGCGCACCCAGGCCGTGCTGCTGGCCGCCAAACTCACCGTCGACGGCCGCGCCCCGCAGCTGCCGCATGACGAGGACGACTAGCGCGGTCGCCAGATGCGGTGGGTCAAGACCCACCCCATCCGCGTTTTTGCAGCGCCCATAGGGTGGGTCTCGACCCACCGCTCCTCGCCCCCGCGCTACGCGAGCCAACGCGATTGGCACGGCAAACCGATCCATCGGTTGTCAATCTCCACGGGACGCGAGGCCATGGTGGGTCAAGACCCACCCTATGCGCGCGCTGTCGGGAAGCCCCGCCGAGGAGCCGATCGCGCGGATCTCGACCACCGCTCCTCACCCCCGCGCTACGCGGGCCCATAGGGTGGGTCTCGACCCACCGCTCCTCGCCCTCACGATGCGCGGGCCGACCGTTGAGCTTTCGGTGGGTCAAGACCCACCCTATGTGCATCCTGCCCGGAACTTCGAGAACCCTCGCCCATGAGTCGCGCCACCCCGGCCACCCGCATGCTTGATGGCGCGCGCGTCGCCTATCGGCTGCACAGCTACGACTACGACCCCGCCGCCGACAACATCGGCCAGGCCGCCGCCGCCGCGCTCGGCATCGCCGCGGCGCGCATGTTCAAGACCCTGATGATCGAGCTCGACGGCAAACCCGCCTGCGCGATCCTGCCCGCCGACCACGAGCTCAGCATGAAGAAGCTCGCCGCCACGCTCGGCGGCAAACACGCGACCCTGCTGGCGGTGACCCAGGCCGAACGCATCACCGGCTACCACGTCGGCGGCATCAGCCCGTTCGGCCAGAAGAAGCGCGTGCCGGTGGCAATCGACGCCAGCGCGCTCGAACACGCCACGGTCTACTGCAACGGCGGCCAGCGCGGCCTGCAGGTGGAACTTGCGCCGCAGGAAATCGTGCGGGTGCTCGGCGCGACGGTGGCGCAGATCGCGGCCGCTGGCTGACAAGCGGGGGAGCGGCGGGTAGCGTGGCGGTATCGATCTGTTCCTGTCTGAGCCCCGCCATGAGCCTCTCTATCGTTCTCCGTCCGCGCCCCCAAGAAGCAGAGCTCTCGACCCGAGATCTATCACCGTCGCCCGCGCGTAGGCCGGCTGTTTGTAGGAGCGGGCTCGCTCGCGACCCGCAGGGTGGGTGCAGGGCGCACGCTGCGGTCGCCTGCAAGCAGGCTCCTACAAAGAGCGCGATCGGACCCATCCAGTTTCTTCAAGAACACCTGGCCCGCCGCGCGGGAGTGAGGAGCTCCACGCTGCTCGGCTTGGCGCTGGCTCTGCTCGCCTCTACTGCGTCAGCCACCAACATCTGCACGCCCGAAGAGCAGGCGCTGCTCGCGGAGCTGGAAGTGTCTGCAGCGCTGGACGCGGACGCTGCGCCCGATGCCAATGCCGCGCGCGTTTCCGGAACCGCGCACAACGGCGCATCCGCTGCAGCGAGCGCCCTCCTCGGCATGGGTTGTCTGGACGAGGTGCTCGATCGGTTATCGGGTGGCGAAGCTGCGGCTCTGGAACTACTGAGCTACTTCGAGCCTAAGGCCGCTGCGCGGCAGACGCTGAAGCGCCTTCTCAAGGGCAAAGAACGCAATGCGTTCGACGCCTTGTTGTCAGCGCTGGCCGTGTTTGGACCCGGCACCGTTGAAGCAGTGCTCCAAGCCAGCGACTGCCACGACACCTGCGAATCCACTGCTCTCTTCAAGCTGGCCGCTGTGCTTGAGCAGCTCGGGCCGGAACGCCGGGCTGCCGCGCAACCCCTGACCGAACGCGCCGGGCGCACAACGTTTGGCAACGACACTGAGCTGGGCTTGATTCGCATGATCATGGCCCTCGGGAGCGACGCTGCACCGGCGGAGCTTGAGTTGATCGCACTTCTCTCGGCAAAGCCCGAGCGATCGCACCAGATCCTCGCCGTCCTCGCCGGGCTGGGCACCCCGACGGCGACGCAGGCCGTCATCAGCCGCTTGGATGGATGGTCCTTCGGTTGGTTGATCAAGCAACTCGCGCGTGCAGGGCATCAATCCAAGGCTGCAATTCCGAAGCTGCTCGAACTGACCCAGTCACCCGAACAGGATCTCGCGCTACCCGCCATCACTGTGCTGGGCTACATCACGCCACCGGAGGAAGCTTCGCCGGTGCGCGAGCATCTCCACCGCTGGCTTGCAGACGGCAGTGATGCGCTGCGAGCCATGCACGCGGCGGACGCATTGGGCGTGATGCGCGACCTCGCCTCCCAGCAGCAGCTGCGCGTGGCCGCGGATGAGTACTGGTATCCGCCCGTGCGCGAAGCCGCGTCGCGCGCGCTGGCGCTGCTGCCGACGCCGATGGACCCGCCCCGCCGTGCAAGCGACACCGATCACGCTGACGGGTTGATTCGCCTGCCCGATGACCTGCCCGCGTGCGAGACACCGACAGCGCGGGCAGTCGATCAACCCCAGGGCGAAAAGCTCTACAAACGCACCCACGCAGCCCAGCTGCAGAAACTCTCCTACCGCGGCGATCTCGTCGAGGAATACGTACCGCCTCCACCGCCGCTACCGCCCGGGGTGAATCCCGACTGGCGGCCCAGCCGGCTCCCGGTCGAGGTCCCGCAGCACACGCCCGATCTCGCCCTGCGCGTCGCCGGCGGCTGGTTGCTGGGCGCCAACCGCGGAGAGTGGGGCGGCGAGCTGATCTTCGCGGCCGACGATGGCCGCAAGCAGGGCGTGCTGGGGCGCAACGTGGAAGACATCTATCGCCTCGGCCCGCAGACGATCGCGCTGGTCGGTCTTGCGCACATGGGATCCAACGAAGGCGTCGTGTACCGCCTGCGCCAATCCGGCAGAGGCGAGTGGACCGCCGAGCCCTGGCTGCAGCTGCCCGGCGCGCCGAACAGCTCCTGGCCGGTCGACACGGGCGAGATCCTGGTCAACACCTACGGCCGCGGCACGCTGCTGATCTCTGCCGACGGCAGCATGCGGATGGCGCCGTGTCTCGACCCGCCGCCCGTCGAGGACACACCTACGCCTTGACGGCGCATGGCACTTGATCGCATCGCCCTCGCACACCAGCATCGAGCTTTCCGACCGTGGAGAACCCTCGATGCTTCGACATCTGCTCACCCTCGGCCTGCTGGCCGCTGCCCTGCCCGCGCTGGCCCAGCCCACCATCAAACAACCCTTCGGCGCCGAACGCAGCTGGCAGATCCAGCGGATCGGCGCGCCGGCTATTTCGGCCGATGGCAGCCTGATCGTGGCGCCGGTGACGCGCTTCGAAATGGCCGAAGACAAGGGCTATACCGATCTGTGGCTGTGGAATGCCGACGGCAGCGGCCAGCGCCGCTTCACCACCCACACCAGCAGCGAGGGCGCACCGGCGTTCAGCCCGAACGGACGCCTGCTCGCCTTTGTCGCCCAGCGCGAGGACGACAAGGCGCCGCAGCTGTACGTGATGCCGGTCGACGGCGGCGAAGCCACCCGCCTGACCACGCTGGCCACCGGTGTGCAGAGCCCGAAATGGTTCGCCGACGGAACACGTCTGGCCTTCGTGTCGCGCGTGTTCGCCGACCTGCCACTGGCCGAGCAGGGCAAGCGGCTGGAGGAACGCACCGCCAGCAAGATGAGCGGGCGCGTGTTTGACGGCTCGATCAGCGCCTGGGACCAGATTCTGGATGAGCGCGAGTTCCACGTATTCGCCGTGCCCAGCGCCGGCGGCGAGGTGCAGGCGCTGACCCAGCCGACCGGCCTGAGCCTGCCGCGTGCTTCGGTGCAGGGCACCGACGGCCTGTTCGCGCTGTCGCCGGACGGCGGCGAGCTCGCCTTTGTCGCCGACTCCGACCCCGCGCCCAATACCAACAACAGCGACGTGTTCACCGTCGCCATCGGCGCCAGCGAAGCGCAGAACCGCACCGCCGACAATCCGGCCGGTGATGGCTCCCCGGCCTACAGTCCGGACGGCCGCTACCTGAGCTTCAGCCAGCAGCGCATCAAGGGCTTCTACGCCGACCGCGGCCGGCTGATGCTGATCGACCGCCGCAGCGGCGAGGCGCGCGAGTTGTTCACCGAGTTCGACCGCAGCATCAGCGGCGCGCTGTGGGCGGCCGACGGCAAGCGCCTGTTCGCGGCGATCGACGACGCCGGCACCGAGCGCGTCTACGAGCTGCCGCTGAGCGGCGCCCCGCGCGCACTGACAGGCATCGAATCGGTCGGCAGCCTGGCGCTGTCGAAGTCGGGCCGGCTGATGGGCCTGCGCCAGAGCTTTATCGAGCCGCCAACCCTGGTCGAAGTCGACCTCCGCCGTGGCGCCACCCGCGAGCTGTCCAACCTCAACCAGGCCCTGCTCGCCGACACCGATTTCGGCACCTACGAGTCAGTGACCTATGCCGGCGCCGACGGCCGCGAGATCCAGATGTGGGTGAACTATCCGCCCGGCTTCGACAAGACGAAGAAGTACCCCTTCTTCATGCTGATCCACGGCGGACCGCACAACGCGATCACCAATGGCATGGCGTTCCGCTGGAACGCGCAGGTGTTCGGCAGCTGGGGCTATGTCACCGCCTGGCCGAACTTCCACGGCAGCTCCGGCTTCGGCCAGGATTTCGCCGACTCGATCAACCCGAACTGGGCCGACAAGCCCTATGAGGACGTGATCAAGGCCGCCGAGTGGTTCGCGCAGCAGCCGTGGATCGACTCCGAGCGCATGGTCGCCGGCGGCGGCAGCTACGGCGGCTACCTGACCAGCCTGATCCTCGGCCGCGAACACCCGTTCCGCGCCCTGGTCGCGCATGCGGCGGTCTACAACCTCTACACCCAATATGGCGCCGACTTCGCGGTTGAGATGCCGCGCTTCGGCGGCTTCTGGGAAGAAGAAAACCGCGCGATGATCGAAAAGACCTCACCGCACTACCACGCCGCCAACTTCAAAACCCCGACCCTGGTGGTACACGGCCAACTCGACCAGCGCGTACCGGTGAACCACGGTGTCGAGCTGTACCAGACCTTGTTGATGAAGGGGGTACCGACGCGCTATGTGTACTTCCCGAACGAGAACCACTGGGTGCTGAAGCCGCAGAACTCGGTGTTCTGGTATCAGCAGGTGAAGGGGTGGTTTGAGGAGCATGGGGGGTTGGGGGAGTAGGGCTGAGCATCTTCGCCGGCGGGGTGCACCCGCCGGCGATGTTCCCAGAAACTGAACGAAGTTTTCTGTTAAAACAGCCAGCGAGTCTACGCGCCCTACCGCGTACTGACCTAAGGGCCATGCTTTTGCGGAAGTATCAGGCAGGGGCTTGCTAGGGAAGCTCTGACTTATCCGTCTCGACAGCTACCATATCCCACCACTCGCAGAATGCTCAGCCGATGAAGCAGACCACCTTCGACTCCCTGGCCTACACCGCGAAGAAGAAGCAGACTCGTCGCGAAAAATTCCTTGCAGAGATGGAGCAGGTGGTGCCTTGGAAGGCTCTGCTGGTGTTGATCGAAGAACACTACCCCAAGAGCGGCA
>NZ_JBILJQ010000022.1:0-65081 GCF_044377145.1 Aquimonas sp. | reverse complement strand
CGGCGGAAGATGTTTCTGGCGGGCGAACCCGCAACGGCTTTGGCATGGGAGTCTCCGAACAAAGCCGCCCTAGAATGAGAGATAACGTGCTGCGTCACTGTCTCGTGGAGTGTAGGCGCGTAGGGGATTCGCGCGCCCCTATACTCGCGGTTCTTTCCTTGAACGATCTCGCGCAATGGCCAATCCACGCGAAACCGACACGTTGGCTACGAAAGACGGCGCTGAGCCAAAGCGTATGTCGATGCTCGGCTTCGTGGAGGAATTCAAGCGGATTCACGACACCATGCCCAACCGGCGCTTTGCCTTCATCCTTGGGGCGGGGGCTTCGAAGAGCTCTGGAATCAAGCTGGCTGGGGAAATGGCAGAGGAGTGGGTCACGACTCTGCATCGCCAAGCCGTCGACGTGGACGGGCAATCCTTGTCGCAGTGGGCAATGGCGGAGAATCTCGGCCTCCGTCACTACGATCACACGGACCCGGCGGCCAGCTACTCTGAGTTGTACCGGCGCATGTACGGTGATGATCCGGATCAAGGGTTTGCATACCTCGAAGCTCAGATGGCGGGTGCCGAGCCCAGCTATGGCTATTCGGTGCTTGGCCGAGTACTGGCAGAGCTTCGTCATCAGGTCGTTATCACGGTCAACTTCGACAACCTCGTCGCCGACTCTGTCTCGCTGTTCAGCGCGACGTATCCGCTGGTGTGCGGGCACGAGTCCCTGGCTCACTTCGCCCGAACCGATCTGCGACGCCCGCTGGTACTCAAGGTCCACCGCGATCTGTTGCTCAGTCCGATGAGTGATCCCGATGAGCTGGGCTCGGTTGACCCGACGCTGCAAAACGCGATCACCGGGCTGCTGAGTCGTTACACGCCCATCGTGATCGGCTACGGCGGCAACGACGACAGCCTGATGGGCTGTCTGGAAAAGATCCCTCAAGGTGGTATCCAAGGGGGCATCTATTGGTGCTACCGAGAGGGGGATCGTCAACCGCCACAACGCATTCGCGAACTGGTTGCGAAACACCGCGGATACCTGGTGCCCATCCTTGGTTTCGATGACCTGATGTCACTGCTGGGCAAACAATTGCAGATGATCAACCCCGCTGAGCTCATCACGGAGCGCGCGAAGCAGCGCGCTGAACGTCTCAACCAACAGCAGGAGTCGATCAGCAAGACGTGGGTAGAGCGGGCGTCAAAGCCCGTCCTTGCCCCAGCGAAGCAGGAGCCTGGCGGTGTCGGAACCCCGTCGATAGCAAACACTGCGCCAGCCGAAGGTGGCGTGGATCGCAGACAGGCGGAAGCGGAGATCGATGCCGTGGCAAGTTCCGTGCTGCACTCCATGGGCAAGGCTGAAACCGCAAAGCCTTGGTGGCGCTGGGAACGCGAGGCCGCCTCCGAGGGCGATGAAGACAGACGCGACAAAATCTACCGCGCCGCCATTGCCGCGCTGCCGAACTCGCCTGAGCTGCTGCGCAACTACGCCATCTTCCTCACGAACGTCCGAAAAGATCACGATGCGGCCGAGACGATGTACCAGGGGGCGTTGGAGACCGATCCAAAGCGCGCCTTCACCCTCTGCAGCTACGCAGATTTCCTCACGCACGTCCGCAATGATCACGATGCGGCCCAGACCATGTACCGGCGGGCGCTGGAGGCCGACCCGAAGGACGACTATACCCTCAGCAGATACGCCGACTTCCTCACGGTCGTCCGCAAGGATCACGACGCGGCCGAGTCGATGTACCAGCGGGCGCTGGAGGTCGATCCGAAGTACGCCTATACCCTCAGCAGATATGCCGATTTCCTCGCGGTCGTCCGCAAGGCTCACGACGCGGCCGAAGCGATGTACCGGCGGGCGCTGGAGGCCGATCCGAAGGACGCCTACACCCTCTGCAACTACGCAAATTTCCTCACGGACGTCCGCAATGATCACGATGCGGCCCAGACCACGTACCGGCGGGCGCTGGAGGCCGATCCGAAGGACGCTTATGCCCTCGGCAGATACGCCGACTTCCTCACGGTCGTCCGCAAGGATCACGACGCGGCCGAGTCGATGTACCAGCGGGCGCTGGAGGTCGATCCGAGGTACGCCTATACCCTCAGCAGATATGCCGATTTCCTCGCGGTCGTCCGCAAGGCTCACGACGCGGCCGAAACGATGTACCAGCGGGCGCTGGAGGCCGATCCGAAGGACGCCTACACCCTCAGCAGATACGCCGACTTCCTCACGGTCGTCCGGAAAGATCACGACGCGGCCCAGACGATGTACCGGCGGGCGCTGGAGGCCGATCCGAAGGACGCTTATGCCCTCGGCAGATACGCACACTTTCTCACGAACGTCCGGAAGGATCAGGACGCGGCCGGGACGATGTAGCAGGGGGCGCTGGAGGCCGATCCGAAACACGCGATCACCCTCGGCAACTACGCGCGCATCTTGCTGGCCCGTGGACGAACGGCCGCCGGGCTCGCAACTCTTGATGCCGCCTTTGCGAACATGAGCGCCGACGCCCCCCCCGAACTGGCGGCCGAGTGCTGGATGTACGCCTACTGCGCGCGCGCCGGTTCGGCGCAAGCGGAAGCTTTGAAGCAGATCAAGCGGCTCGTGGTGACTGACTGCGTTCGAACCGGTGACTGGGACTTCTCGGGCGTCATCGCTCAAGCCGAACGCCTTGGACATCCGGAGGCCTCGTGGCTGCCTGCGCTGGCACGTGTGCTGGCTGGGGAAGAAGAGCCAGCGGTGTTGTCGGACTGGAGTGCTTGGTCAAGCGCTTGATTGCGCGGGTAGGGCGGGCGCCCCTCGACGCCGTGGCCTGCAGCGAAGTGGGCGGCCGGTCGGCCGCAGGAGTGCAAGGTGCGAGAAGGCAGGGCGTGTCATGCGGCAATGCAGCATGGTCGAGTACCCTGCACACGCCCTGCCTCCGAGTACCCGCACATGCCGCCGCCCCTGATCGAAGCCGCACTCATCCAGAGCCGCACCTTCGACGAGCTGGCGATCGGCGACAGTGCCGAACTCTGCTGCGTGCTGACCCAGCGCGACATCGATCTGTTCGCCGTGGTTTCGGGCGACGTCAACCCGGCGCATCTCGACCCCGAGTTCGCCGAGCGCTCGCGCTTCCACGGTGTGATCGGCCACGGCATGTGGGGCGGGGCGCTTATTTCGGCGGTGCTGGGCACGCGCCTGCCGGGGCCGGGCACGATCTATCTCGGCCAGGAGCTGCGCTTCAAGCGCCCTGTGCGGCCGGGCGATGCGATCACGGCGCGCGTCACCGTGCGCGAGCTGCGCGCGGACAAAGGCATTGCCGTGCTCGACTGCGAATGTGTGAACCAGTTTGGCGAGACCGTGATCAGCGGCAGCGCCGAAGTGCTGGCACCGCGCGAGCGCATCGAGTGGAACCCGCAGCGCCTGCCCAGCGCCTCGTTGCACCAGGGTGGCCCCGACCCGCTGGATCTCACCGGCAAGCGCGGGTTGATCGTCGGCATCGCCAACGACCAATCGATCGCCTATGGCTGCGCGGTCGCGCTGCAGGCGGCCGGCGCCGAGCTGGCGATCACGTATCTCAACGACAAAGCGCAGCCGCATGTGCGCCCGCTGGCGGAAAGCCTGGGCGCGCCGCTGATCCTGCCCTGCGATGTGCGCGAGCCGGGCCAGCTTGAAGCCGTGTTCGCGGCGATCGAGCGCGACTGGGGCCGGCTCGATTTCGTCCTGCATTCGATCGCGTTCGCCCCGCGCGAGGACCTCCACGGCCGCGTGGTCGACGCCAGCGCTGCGGGCTTTGCACAGGCGATGGACGTCAGCTGTCATTCGTTCCTGCGCATGGCAAAACTCGCCGAGCCGCTGATGCGCGAGGGCGGCACCCTGCTGACCGTCACCTTCTACGGCAGCTCGCGCGTGGTCGAGCACTACAACCTGATGGGCCCGGTGAAGGCCGCGCTGGAGAGCGCCGTGCGCTACGTCGCCGCCGAACTCGGCCCCAAGGGCATCCGCGCGCATGCGATCTCGCCCGGCCCGATCCGCACCCGCGCGGCCAGCGGTATCGATCGTTTCGATGAGCTGCTGGCCGATGCGGCAGCGCGGGTGCCGGCGCGCCAGCTGGCCGACATCGCCGATGTCGGCGCGCTGGCGCGCTATCTGGTCAGCGATGCCGCCCGCCATATCACCGGTACGGTGATTCCGGTCGACGGTGGCCAGCACCTTGCCGGTTGATCAAAGCGCGGGCAGCGCGTACTCGAAGTCGTAGAAGTGCTTGCCGCCCTCGATGCGGATGTCCATCCGCCCGCGCAGACCGGTGAGCTCGCCGTCGCCGGAGTCAGGGATGACTTCGATCGTCAGCTGCCGGGTCTCGCCCCACATCAGTCCGTTGTGCTGGATGACAAAACTGCCGCTGCGGCCGTCCAGGCTGCCGCGCACACGCTCGATCGCGACGTAGCCGGCCGAACCCTCGGTGGCCGTGCGGTGGGCGGTCATCAGGCCGATGCCGGTGGCTTGCAGCGGGCCCGAGTAGCGCTTGTCGAGGCGAAAGCGGCCGATGCCGTCGGCATCCTGCGGGCCCGGCTCGGGGCTCATCTTCAGCTCGAACTCGCCGCTGATTTTCTGCATGGTCGCTTCCTGGTTCGTGGCTTGAGTGGTCGCATGGGTTGGAGTATCGGCCGCGCTGGCGAGGGTTCCGCCCAGCAGCCCGCACAGCAGAGCCAAGCCGAGGCTATGGATGCGCATCGTTCCGGCGGAAGGCGTGGCGGTCAATCTCGGTGCTCGGAGCATCGGTTGTCCTTGGAGAAGCAAAATGTACGTGGCGGAACCGAGTGTGCGGCGGTGTCGCTGATCGCCGAAGGCTGGCTCCGCGCGCATGCCGGTCGCGGGCGTCGACTGTATCGGTGTCGCCGCGCTCTGTTCAGCGGGCCCGCGTCGATCGATGATGCGCGTCCAGTGCGCGAAGCGCCGATGCAGTGAAGCAGGAACCCGAGGATGGCGCTTGAACAAACGCGACAGCTGAGTGGCGGGCCCGCTTCGAAGCCCACGCGCCCACTGCGCGGAATCCTGAGCCCGCCGCCAATCGGCGAGTTCGAGCACCGTCGCGTGGCGCCGAGCGCGTCCCTGGCCGATTCGGTTGAGCACTTCTGGTACGTGCGCTGGCGCTGTCTTGAACATCCGCAGCAGACCGTCGCGACCCTGCCGCACCCGTGCGTGCATTGGACCTTCGAACGCGACGCCGCGCGCATCGGCGGCGTGCACACGCGCCTGTGGCAGCGCGCCTTGGACGAGGCCGGCGAGGTGTTCGGCATCAAGTTCCGCCCGGCCGGTTTCCGTGGCGTGTGGGGTCAGCCGCTGCAGGCGCTGACCGACCGCAGATTCGATGCCGAGGCGCAGCCCGTGCTTGCGTTCGGCCGCGCGCTGCGGGCGCAGGTGTTCGCGTTCGCCGCTGGCACCGAAGTGGAGGCCCGGATCGAGCTGCTGCAGCAGTGTCTGCGCGCACATCTGCCATCGCCTTCGTCGAGCGCGCTGACGGTCAACGCGATGGTCGATGCCGCCTGCGAGGACCGCAGCCTGCTGCGCGCCGAGGACTGGGCACAGCGTCATGGCCTGAACATTCGCAGCCTGCAGCGCCTGTTGCGCGACTGGGTCGGCGTCGGGCCGAAGTGGATCATCGCCCGTTACCGCCTGCACGAAGCCTTGGCCGTGCTGCAGGGATCCCCGCATACCGACCTTAGCGCGCTGGCCGCCGACCTGGGCTATGCCGACGCCGCCCACTTCAGCCGCGAGTTCAAGCGCCTGCTCGGGCTCAGCCCCAGCGCGCTGCGGGGGCGCACCGCTGCGTCCTAGCACGCTGGCCTGATCGGTCCGTGACGACTGCTTCTGCCGGTTGGCCTGCGTCGACGGGCCTGAGAAAGCGTGCCTGCAATAGCCTGCCTGCGACAAAGGGTCGCAGGGCGAGTGCGCTGCCGATCGGCGCGGCGGCCTGTGCCGCGGCCGCATAATCACAGCGATGAGTGCTTCCTCGCCCGCGCGCTTCCTGCGCCTGTTGATCCTGCTGCGCTGGCTGGCGATCGCCGGGCAGAGTCTGGCGATCGTGGCCGCCCTGCTGTGGCTCAAGCTGCCCCTGCAGATGCCGCCGCTGGTGGGCGGTGTGCTCGCCCTGGTGCTGTTCAATCTATGGGCGGAGTTCAGCCTTCGTCGCGGCGGCAGCGCTGATCCTCTGCGGCTGGGCATGCACCTCGCGGTCGATATCGGTGTGCTCAGCTGGCTGCTGTACTTCAGTGGCGGCGGCGCCAATCCGTTTGTGTCGCTGTACCTGGTGCCGGTGGCGCTGGTGGCGGTGGCACTGCCGCGCAGCTGGACGCTGTGGGTGACTGCGCTCAGCGTGCTGGCGTATCTGGGAATCGCGGTTGCGGCGCCGGCCCTGCCGCATGTGCATGGTGCGCCGGGCCTGGATTTCGATCTGCATCTGTGGGGCATGGCGGCCAACTTCGTGCTGAGCGCGCTGCTGTTCGCGTTTGCGCTGGGCCAGCTGGCGGCGATGCTGGCCGACCGCGAACGCGAGCTGTCGCGCCTGCGCGAGCGCGCCGCGCGCAACGAGGGCATCGTCGCCCTGGGCGCGCACGCGGCGGCGTTGGCGCACGCGCTGAACACCCCCTTGGGCAGCCTGCAGCTGATCCTGGATGATCTCGACTCAGGCCTCAGCCCGACCGAGTTCGAGGCCGAGCTCGGCCACCTGCGTCAGCTCGCTGGGGAATGCCGACAGCGGGTGCAGGAGCTGGTCGCGCATGCCCAGCATCTCGACACCCAGCCGCTGCCGGCAGCGCGCTATCTGCATGCGGTGATCGAGCGCTGGCGATTGACCCGGCCGAACACCGCACTCGACGCTCGCGGACTGGTCGAGCTCGATGTCGAACTGCGCCCGCAGCCGCTGCTGGAACATCTGCTGCTGGCGCTGCTGAACAACGCCGCCGATGCCTCGCATGCAGGTGGCGTCGGGCGGATCGAGCTGGGCGCCGGGATCGAGCGCGTCGCCGAGGGCGCGGAGCTGCTGCAGTTGAGCGTGCGTGATTTCGGGCCGGGCCTTCCGGTGCAGCTCGACGTCCGTTCCGGCCTGTTCAGCAGCACCAAGCCGCAGGGCTTGGGCGTGGGGCTGGCGCTCTCCCATGCCGCTGTCGAACACTTCGGTGGCAGCCTCAGCCTGCAGCCTTCACCGGACGGCGGCAGCGTTGCCGTGATGCGGCTGCCGCTGGCGGCACTGCAGCGCGAGACTTCGCAGTGACCGCGGTTGCCACGAACTCGGCCAAGCTCGCGCTGATCGTCGAAGACGATCCCGTGTTCGGCCCCACGCTGCAGCGCGCGCTGCAGCGCCGCGGCCTGCGCTGCGAGTGGGTCGACGGTGTCGCGCGGGCGCTGCAGCGTGCACAGGAAACACGGTTCGATTACGCCATCGTCGATCTGAAGCTGGGCGAGGACTCGGGGCTGGGCTTGATCCAACCTCTGCTGCAGCTGCAGCCGCGATTGCGCGTGCTGCTGCTGACCGGCTACGCCAGCGTCGCCACCGCCGTCGATGCGATCAAGCGCGGCGCCGTCAACTACCTGCCCAAGCCCGCCAGCGCCGACGCCATTCTCGCGGCGCTCGCGGGGACTGATGCGGCCCCGCACGCCCGCGAGCCGGAGCCCGCGCCGCTGCAGATGACGCCCTTGGCGCGGGTCGAGTGGGAGCACATCCAGCAGGCGCTGGCCGAAACCAGCGGCAACCTGTCAGCGGCCGCGCGCCTGCTCGGCATGCATCGGCGCTCGCTGCAGCGCAAGCTCAAGAAGCGCCCCAGCCCTGAGGGCTGAGGCGCGATCTCGTTCGGCTCATCGGGTTCAAGTGAGCGAAGGCAGCCCGACCGCCGCAGCAGGCGGGCCGCACTTCGATCGCGCTCAGTCCCGCGGCCGCCACTGCAGGCCCACATACACGCCGCGACCATCGCCCGGCAGCAGGTAAGCGCCGTCCCGCCCGCGCGCATTCGCCACCACACCGGTCGAAGCGATCCAGTCGCGGTCGGTGGCATTGCGCAGGTCGGCAAACAGCGACCAGTCGCTGCCCAGCTCAAGCGCAGCGCGAAGGTTGAAGACCGTGTAGCCCGGCGCGGACAGCGTATTGGCGTGGTCGATGAAGCTCCGCTGCGGCGACCATTCCGCGCTCGGCGTCAGGCTGAAGCGCTGGTTCGGCTGCCAGCGAAGGCCGAGGCGCAGCAGCTGCGGCGGCACGCCGGCCAGATCGTTGTCGGCGTAGACGGCGTCGCCGTCGAAGTGGAAGTCGTTGTACAGATAGTTCAGATCGAGCACGAAGGGCTCGGCGAACTGCCAGCGCGCGCCGAACTCCAGGCCCTGGTGCACGGTGCGATCCGCGTTGATCGTGCCGAGCGGATTGCCGGCGGCATCGGTCAGCGCCAGCAGCTCGCCGCGCAGGCGCGCGCGATAGGCAGCTGCGTCCAGCACCAGTGCATCGGTGCGCAGGCGCAGGCCCAGTTCGGCCGTGCGGCCGCGCTGATCATCGACCTGGGTGATGCCGGGGCCACCGGCCAGCTCGCCAAAGCTCGGCGGCTCGCGACTGTCGCTCACGTTGCCGAAGACGCTGAGGCTGTCGCTGGCACTGAAACGCAGGCCCAGCTTGGGGCTGCTGCCGCTGTAGCGGGTGGCGAAGCTGCGGTTGACGTTGCCGGCGCGGAACAGATCGTCGAAATCGCGTTCGGCGCGCGGCGCCTGTGCGCCAACGGCCAGCGTCCAGCGCGGTGCGAACTGCCACTGGTTCTCGAAGTAGGCCTCGCGATTGCGAGCGGCCTGGTCGCTCTGGCCGGTGCGCGCACCGCGCTGTCCGAGCACGTTGGCGAAACGATCGTCGCGGGTGTCGCCACGCGCGAAGCCGACCCCGGCGATCAGCACATTGGGGCGTCCAAACAGGCTGCCTTCACTGCGCCAGCGCAGATCGACACCGCGATCGCGGCTGTCCTGCAGCAGCACCTGGAAGATCGGGTGATCGAGCTGCTTGTCGCTGTAGAAGCTCGAAACCTGCAGCGAATGGCCGGGCGCCGGCTGCCATGCCAGCACCGCCGACAGCCGCGACAGCTCGAAGTCGCGGCGCTGGTCGAGCGCGATGTTGCCCGGCGCGGCCTGGCTCGGGTCCTGCGCGAACTGGGCGAAGCTCAGGGCGCCCGGCAGCGCCGAGCGGGTCTGCACGTGGGCGACATAGAGGCGACTCTCAAGGGTGTCGGACACGCGCCAGCCGAGGTTGCCGAAGGCGCGGTAGGTTTCCTGCTCGGCGTGCTTGCGGAAGCCGTCCTGCACGAAGCCCGACAGGCTCAGCACGCCGTCCAGTCGCTCGCGGACGCCGCCCAGCGCAGCCTGGCTGCGCTGGTAGCCAAAGCTGCCGGCCTCGACCCGCGCCTGGGTGGCGCCGATGTCATGGCCGGTGGGTGATACGAAGTTGATCGCACCGCCCAGGCCCGCGGCCCCGAACTCCAGCGCATTGGCGCCGCGATAGACCTCGATGTAGCGGGCGGCGAGGGGCTCCAGCGACTGCATGTCGAAACCGCCGTCAGCGAGGTTGATCGGCACGCCGTCCTGCAGCACGCGCAGACCGCGGCCGTGGAACGTGCGCTGCAGGCCGGAGCCTCGGATCGACAGCCGCGCTTCTTCGGCACCGAAGCGCGACTGCACGAACACGCCGGGCGCATAGCCCAGGGCATCGGTGAGCGTGCTGACGCGGCCGTCACGATAGCTCTCGCCATCGACAATGCCGACGCCGCCGGCGCGCTCCTCGATGCGCAGACGCGCGGCCTCCAGCGCCAGCGGTGTCGCGGCCGCGGGTGCGCGATCGCGGACTTCGACATCGTCGAGACGGCGCGCGTCTTCGCGCGCTGGCGTGGCAGCGAACGCTACGCCGGACAGGGTGAGCGCGATGGCCACGGCGAGTGCGCCGCGTCGCAGGGAAGGTGTCGATTGCATGGGTGTGCTCCGGCAGAGTTCGGGGGCGATCAGGAAGTGCGGGTTCGGGCGCCCGGTCGCTGCGTGCGACGCAGGCGCAGGGCGATGCCGAGTCCGGCCACCAGAAGGGCCAGCAGCAGCCAGCCGGCCTGCAGCGCATCGCGACCGATCCGGCCGAGAACGCTGCTCAAGGGGTTCCATTTGTGCAGCCAGGAGAACGCCCAGGCTTCGAAGCGGCGGCTGCCGGGCGCGCGATCCAGCAGCTGACCGGTCAATGGGTCGAAGCTCAGGCGATCCCCGCTGCCGGGCTCGATCACGCCCCAGGCCGGCAGGCGGCGGTTGCGGAAGTCGTAGTCCGGATCAAATCCGAAGCGCGGCTGTCCGGCGGGCAGGGCGCCGAGATGGCTGCGTACTGAGGCCTCGCCGAGCTCGCTCAGCCCAATCGAAGATCGCGCCGGCAGATCCAGCTGCAGGGCCTGCAGGCCAGCGGGCGCAGCGGATGCTGCAGCCGTCGGGTGATGTCCGTCGTGTGCGGGCACCGCGTCAGCTGCACGGGCCGCAGCCCGGAACACCAGCCATGCATGCCCCTCCGGCCCGTGCCGCAGCGCCGCTGCATCGAGTTGTGCCGGCAGCGCCTGCTGCCAGCGCGCCGGATCGATCTTCAGCGCGTCGAAGCTCGTGGCCAGCAGGCCCGGAGCCGCCGCCAGCACCGGCGTCTGCGGCGGCCCGCGCGTCACCACGGCGTGCAGCAGGCCGCTGGCAGCCATCACCAGCACCGGCAGCAGCGCGACCAGGCCGAGTCGCCGATGCCAGCGTCGTGTTGGTGTGCCGCTGCGACCCCAGCGCTGCAGTGCCAGCAAAAGGCCGGTGCAGGCGACCACCAGCAGCGCCAGCATCAGCGCGCAGATCAGCGCGAGCTGCAGCGGCGGCAGTTGATCCAGAAAGGCGAGCGTGTGGACCTGGCGGAAAGTGTTCTGCAGAACACGCTTGCGTGCGTCGACGTAGCTGGTGAGGGAGCCCGTCTCGGTGTGCAGATAGGCGCTGTGCTGCTGCGGCGTGTCGTAGTCCAGACGCCATACCGGCAACAGCCGGTTGACCCAGGGGTAGTCGTCATCGAACTCCGTCATCAGCACCGGCGGACCGCGCAATGCATGCAGCCCTGTATAGAACTCACCCAACCAGCGCGCGTAGGCCGCGTCGTCGAGTGCGGCCGGGCTGCCGTCGAGCTGCAGGTAGCGGCGCGGCTGCCGGGAGTCGGCACTGAGCTGCCACACCGGGCCGTCCGGGCCGGCGACCACGCGGGCAATGCGAGCGTCGTCGAGCTGAGGCAGCACCGAACCGAGGCCGGCTGTGAGCGCGTCGGCGCGAAGCTCCAGTGCCGGTGCGCCGAAACTTAGTGGACGCGGACCCAGCAGGCCCATCAGCGGATGCAGCAGGCCGGAAAGCACCCAGCCGAACAGGGCCAGGGCGGCCAACCACAGCAGGCCACGGTGCAGGCGGATCAGCAGGGGTAAACGTGCCCGCTGCTGATCGCTTCTGCTGCGGGTTGGCAGATTGTTCCTGGTGAGCACGTCTTGGCCGCAGCTGAGCGCGGGGCCCGCGCGAGGCTGCGCAGCCTAGGCGCGGATGCCGCGTCTGCCCATGCGACCGAATGTCGCAGCTGCGTTGCGCACCTGCGGGTAGCGACTTCCGACGCCAATCAGCTCGACCGCGACCGTTGTGCGCAGCGGCTTCGGGTCGGCATCGCGTTCAAGGGTTCAGAACCGGTACTCCCAGCCGATCCGCAGGCTGCGGCCGGGCTCGTTGACCTGGATCGGATCGGGATCGAAGGAGGCCTGGCTGGCGCAGCAAAGATATTCCGCGTACAGACGGGGCTGTTGATTCCGCCGCAGCATCGACGTTTCCGCGCCTGCTGCGGCAGCCGCTGCAGGCGTGCTGGCCAAGTGCTCGACAATCAAGCCGATCATGTTCGAGCGCAGCGCGCGCGCTCACCAGTGCGCGCAACAGCTGCCGGCGCGGGCCGCGCAGGGGTTCGATCGTGTCCCGCTTTGCGAAGCCGGACACGATCAGACTCAGCCAACGCTTGAACCCGCGATCTGGCGCGCCGAGCACGGCTTCCCAGCGCTCACCGGGCAGATCAAGGTCGATCACCAGGGCATCGACTTTGATCTGCCCAGCAGCGGCCAGCAGCTGCTGCTTGCGCCCCCCTGACAGCACCATCCGCAGTTTCTTCTGATCGGCCTTGCCTGCGTTGGCGCGCGGTGTCGCGGCCAGGTGGTGTGGAAAATGGCGAGGCTGATCGTGGTGCTGCCCCCATGAGGCGTGTCATCAAGTCCGGGTGAGAGTCGGTGGAGGGCTGGTGCGTGTGGGCGGCGTATGCAGACGATCGCGACCTTCCCAATCAGCGTGCGAGCGCAGCATGCGAGATCCCGCGGTCCCGATTCTCTCAGCACAGGTCGGTAGCCGCGTGCGAGACAAAGGGAAGGGCGTTCCGCCTTGCCTTCCACTTGGGCGATGGCGTCCGGCTCTGGCATGCTGCGCCGATGAATACCTCGTCCGCTTCTTTTCGTTGCCTCGGGATGGTCGTACTCGCCGCCCTGCTGTTCGGACTCCCGGTTGCGCTGGCCGCACCGGTGGTGCCACCGCCAATCGATGCCCTGTGGGATCGCGACACGGTTTTGGCCGAAGCCACGTTTGCTGATCGGCCCGAACCCGACATCCTTCGTTTCATCGATGTGCGCGTGGTCCACGGCGGTGAGGCGCGTACCGAGGTGCGAGTACGCGCCGACGGGCATGCGATTGCACTTGCCAAGCCTGGAGTTCGCTACGTGCTCGCTTGGCAGGAAACCCAGCGCTCGCCGTCGACCAAGAAGTTGCGGGTCATGCGGCCGGATGGGCCGCAGCTGCTGGTGAGTGAGGGAGTGAGTCCGGCTTTGCTGGAAGCCCGCGAAGAAACCCGCGAACTGCTGCTGCAGGCGCCGAGCGCCGAGCGCCTCAACGGCCGCGAGCACCTTCGGCGTTCGATGGCCGGGCTGCGCTCCGACGATCCGCAGATGCAGAGCCTGTTCGCCGCCGAGCTGTTCGCGCGCTCCTCGCTGCGTCAGCAGCTGGGGGCGTCGGAGCAGCGCCGGCTACGCGCGTTCGTTCTGCGCACCGATCGCACAGTCGTGGCGCGCTCGACGGTGCTGGAGGCGGCGCTGATCTTCCCCGTGCACTACGGCGATGGTTGGGCGCCGGTTGCGGCGCAGCTGTTGGCGCGGGAGTCGGTGCCGACAGCGCCGGGCCAAGCCAACGAGGGCCTGATGTGGACGGCCTTCGGCATTCTCCAGCGCGATGGGGTGGAGGTGCCCCTTGAGCACCTGGTGCGCTGGGTGGGATGTGGAAACGGAGCGCTGTCCGAGCTGGCCCTGCATGCGATCCGACGCCAGGCGCCGGAGCGCGAACTGCCGCTGATCGAGCAGACCCTGGCTGAGCCCAGCCTGGCCGCCGGCACCCGCGAGTTCCTGCTCGACCATCGTCGCCGACTGCTGGCGATGACAACCAACCAGGGCTGAGCCTCACCATGCGGACTGCGGCGGAGCTCCGCCGCGGACGCTCGGCGTCATCGAT
The DNA here is from genome assembly GCF_044377145.1 of Aquimonas sp. Lineage (NCBI taxonomy): Bacteria > Pseudomonadati > Pseudomonadota > Gammaproteobacteria > Lysobacterales > Lysobacteraceae > Aquimonas > Aquimonas sp. The sequence goes on along the minus strand of NZ_JBILJQ010000022.1, from coordinate 51,529 downwards.
TATTGCCTTGTGCTCCTGGAGACGACTCAGGTTTGCTCGCCTCAGCACGTGGTCTCCGACCTTGGCATAGCCCTTGGTCTTGCTGTTCGAACACCGGCTGCCTTGGGGAGTACACTCGGCGGCGCTGCGCGGGGGTGATCGCGATCAGCTGGCCACTATCTGGGGAAAAACATGTTCTTGAAACCGCACCTGAGCCTGCTTGTCTGTGGGCTCTTGTCCAGTGTTGTACCGGCCTACGCAGAGACGCCTACAGCGTCGGGCGTCGACCCACGAGTGGAAACCGCCAAGGCCGTGCGCGCGGACGTCTCGCCGCCACTTAGCGAACTGCTGCGCTCTACGCCGACCCGTTTCGTCGGTCCGACCACGGAAATTCCCAACATCCTGCTGAAGCCAACCCCGCTGGACAGCAACCAGCCGCGCTGGATGGCCGAGTTGTCGGGCGTGCAGACCTCGCCGCTGGGTTCGCCGCCGGTGCCTGCGCCGCTGCAGTCCTTCAACGGCCTCAGCCTCAACGGCTCGTTGCCGCCGGACACCAATGCCGATGTCAGCGACACCCACGTCATCCAGTGGGTGAATACGCAGTGGAACGTATTCAACAAGGCGACGGGGCTGCCGATTGGCGCGCCGATGGAAGGCAACATCTTCTGGGCGGGTTTCGGCGGCGCGTGTGAAACGACCGACGCTGGTGATCCGATCGTGCTTTACGACGATGCCGCCGAACGCTGGGTGTTCAGCCAGTTCACCGGCTCGGCGGTGCCGCGGCAGTGCTTCGCGATCTCGCAGACTTCAGACCCGATGGGCCCGTACAGCCGCTACGAGTTCGTGTTCCCGCGGTTCAACGACTATCCGCACATCGGCATCTGGCAGGACGCCTCGACCGGCCGTGACGGCTACTACTTTGTCGTCCACGAGTTCCAGGGGCAAACGTTTCAAGGCGCGGCCTTTGTCGCTGTCGACCGCAACCGCATGCTGGCCGGCGCGCCGGCTTCGCAGGTCTCCATGCTGCGCTTCCCTGGCATCGATGCCTACGGCGCCTTGCCCGCGCACCTGGAAGGCACCACCAAGGCCCGCGCCGGTGCCTGCGCGCCTTTCGTCCACTTCGACAGCAGCACCTCGGACTACCTGTTCTGGGATCTGTGCGCGGACTGGGCGACGCCGGCCAACTCGACCTTGAGCACGACGCCAACGCGGGTCGCGGCCAGCGCACCGTTCTCGAACGCAATCGGTGAATCACCGCAGGCGGGGACCACCCAGGGACTCGACACCTTTGCCCAGAATCTGATGTACCGCGCCAGCGCCCGCGCTTTCCCAAACGGCGCGCCGACTGAGACCTCTGTGGTCGTCAACCATACGGTCAACGCGGGGGGCACCGAGCTTGGCGTCCGCTGGGCGCATTTCGACCTCCGTGCGCCTGCCGTGGTTCAGGGCGTAGCTGTGTTCGCTGACGGATTTGAGCCGCCGGTTGCCGCTGCACCGGTACTGTTGGCCAAGGGCCTGGTCGAAGACGGCGTCTACTCGCCGGACGCACACAACCGCTGGATGGGCGGCATCAACATCGATCGCAACGGTTACCTGGGCCTCGGCTATTCGGTTTCCAGCGCCACGCTGAACCCGCAGATCCGCTATACCGGCCGGACCTTCGCCACCCCACCCGGCATGCTGCTGGACGAAGCCAGCTGCACCGCCGGCATCGCCAACGGCTCACAGACCAGCACCTCCGGACGCTGGGGCGACTACGCCTCGATGAGCACCGACCCGCAAGACGAATGCACCTTCTGGTTCACCAGCGAATACCTCGCGACCACCTCAACTGCCGGCTGGACCACGCGCATCTGCAGCTTCCGCTTCCCGGAATGCGGGCAGCCCGATTTCCGACTGGTGCCGCAGTCGGCCGCTCGCTTCGAGATCTGTGCGGCGAGTGCCAGCAATCCGGTGTTCGAGTTCCGCGCCGGCGTCGTGTCGGGCCAGAGCGGCGCTGCCACCCTGTCCTTGAGCGGGTTGCCGGGCGTGACGCCGAGCTTCAGCGCCAATCCGCTGTCGCTGCCGAACGCCGGCAGCGTGACCTTTGGCGGCGCAACGAGCCTGGCTTCGGGTGACTACTCCGGCGCCATCGTCGCGTCGGCTGACGGCAAGGTCCGCAGCCTGCCGGTGACGCTCAGCGTGTCGTCCGCCGCGCCGGTCGCCGCCACGCTCGTGGCGCCCACCAACAATGCGGTGGGTCAACTGATTCGACCGGTCCTGAGCTGGAATGCGGTGCCCGGCGCGCTGCGCTATCGCGTGCAGGTGGCGACCGATGCCGGGTTCGCCAGCATCGTGTTCGACCAGACCGTGGAGGCCACCAGTGCAGTGACCAATGTGTTGTTGGCCAACACCGGCTACTTCTGGCGGGTGCGAGCGATCAACTACTGCGGCGATGGCGTGATCTCGGCCAGCTTCCAGTTCACCACTGGCACGCCTGGCACCTGTCCGGCGGGCACCACCGCCAACCAGGTGTTCTTCGACGACAACCAAAGCCCGGCGATCGCTTGGACTACGCCGGTCGGCGTTGGGGCCAACACCTGGGTCCGCACGGCTGCCACCGGAACCGGCATGACATCCACCGTTTGGCGCGCCAGCAATGTCAGTACCGAGCCGAATGATCAGCCCTTGATCTCGCCGCCGATCGTTCTGCCGGCTGCCGCGCAGAGCCCGCTGCAGTTGACCTTCCGCACCTTCCACGTGTTTGAGATCGACGGAGCCACCGGCTGCTGGGACGGCGCACTGCTGGACATCAGCACCGACAACGGCAGCAGCTGGCAGCAGCTGAACAGGCAATTGTTGACCGACCCCTACGACGGCGTCAGTGCCGGTGGCACCAATCCGGTCGGCGGCGGAGTGCCGATGTGGTGTCGTTCGGCAGGCGGTGCTCGCAACTCGGTGGTCGATCTCAATGGCTTCGCCGGCCAGACCATCCGCCTGCGCTTCCGTGCGACTGGTGACGACAACACCGCGGCGTCTGCGCCCAATGGCTTCGAGATCGATGACATCCGCGTGTTTGGCTGTCAGTAACTCGTTGCAGTGATGAATGAAAAGGGCGCGCCGAAAGGCGCGCCCTTTTCTGTTGCCTCATCTCGGCCGGTGCGGCGGTGTGACCCGCCTGCTCCTGAGTGCCACGAGGGCCCAAAGCAGCTCCGCACGCCGATGCGCAATCGTCGGCCGGCGTTGATCTCAAAATGAAGGGCAGTCGCCGCGGGCACAGGTTTTCTCAGCCGTCGATGCCGACCATCCACTGCACGCCGAAGCGGTCGCGCAGCATGCCGAAACGCGGCGACCAGAAGGTCGCGTCGGCAGGCATGGTGATCTCGCCGCCTTCGGCGAGCGCGGCGATGGTGCGATCCACCGTCCCGGCATCGGCCACGCTCAGCGACAGCGCATAGCCGGCCGGCGTGCTGCCGTCGCCGGCGCAGCCGTCGGAGAGCATCAGCCGCAGCTCGCCGATCTTCAGGCTGGCGTGCATCACCTTGTCGCCCCAATCGGCGGGCACCGTGTCGGCGGGCGGCGGGTCGGGGGCCTCGTTGAATCGCATCAGCATCTCGATCTCGGCGCCGAGCGCATCGCGGTAGAAGTGAGCGGCCTCTTCGCCGCGTCCATCGAAGAACAGGTAGGGCTGGATCAGCATCGCAATACCTCGCAGGGGTCAGGGAAAGCGTCGACGGCGTTCTGCATCGACACTTTACAGTCGAACCGGGGCAGCCGATTTCGACAGCCGGCGCTGCGCCGCCCGCGGCGTCTTTCTGCGGCCACCCGCGCGAACGCCCGCCCGCTTGGCGGCGCGAGCGGGCGCTCAGGCGTGCAATCGGACGTTTCGTCCGCGTATTCCGCGTTCGGTCGCAGCAGCCTGCCGATCCGCGAATGCAGAGCGCGACACTGCAGGCTCGTGAGCCCGAAGGAGACAGGGATGCGTAACGAACTGAGCGTGGGACGGACCCTCGGGGCGCTGCTGCTGGTGCAGATGGCGGTCGGTATCTGGATCAACTTCGGCCTGCTGGCACCGGTGTTCGAGCCGCCCGGCTTTCTGCACAACGCTGCCGAGCATCCAGTACGAATCGGCCTGTCCGCCTTGCTGGGCATCGGCGGGTCGGGGCTGTCGCTGCTGGCGATGAGCCTGCTGTGGCCGTGGGTGTCGAAGGCCGGCCCGGTGCTGGCGCGGGTCTACGCTGCCGTGGTGGTCGCCAGCTTTGTCGGCGCGCTGATCGAGCAGGGCGCGGTGCTTTCAATGCTGTCGCTGAGCGAGAACTTCCAGCGCGCCGGCACCGATGCCGAGGCGCTGTATCAGGGACTGCGCGGGGTGGTGGCAGCGCAGCGCAACTGGGCGCACTACATCCACCTGTTGATCAGTGGCGCCGGCCTGCTGGTGATGCATGCGCTGCTTTTCCGCGGCCGCTGCCTGCCGCGCCTGCTCACCGGCTTCGGCATGCTCGCCGCGCTGCTGCAGATGTACTCGGTGGCGCAGCCGCTGCTCGGCGGCGAGGTGGTGATGCCCTTGCTGGCGCCGCTGGCGCTGAGCGAACTGCTGCTGGCGCTTTGGCTGCTTGCGCGGGGGCTTGCACCGATCAGCCCGCCAGCGGATGCGCGTGCGGCGAGCGTTGCGTCAGCGGGCCAAAGGCTTGGCTGATCGGATCGGCGCCGTGCGTCGCACTCGTTTAGCATCGGCGCGCATGTCCATCCTCTCCCCACCGCGCGCCTCCGGCTTTGCCCTGCTGCTGAATCCCTCGCGCCTGGCCTGGGTCGGTGCCGCGGCATTGCTGTGGGGGCTGCTGCTCAGCCTGGTCTGGCAGAGCGGTCTGCTCTCGCTGTGGATCCGGGTGCTCGCGGTGGCGGCTGCCGCCCTGCTGGCCTTCGGGCTGTTCGAGCAGTGGCCGTCGCGGCTGCCGCGCCGGCTCGCACGCTGGGTGCTGCAGGTGCTGGCGGTGGCCGCCGTGGTGCCCTTGACCGCACTGGTGTTCTGGAGCCTGTCGACGGACCCCGGCGCGCCGCCGTTCTATCGCGAGCAGGATCGACTGATCGGTTTCTTGTTGCTCAGCCTCAGCGGCCTGCTGCTGGCACCCTGGTTCGCGCTGGCGGCGCTGGTGCGGCAGAAGGATGCGCTGGCCCGACATCAGGCGCTGGCATTCGCACTGGAGCGCAGCGAACTTGAGCGGCAGGCCGTGGACGCGCGCCTGCATCTGCTGCAGGCGCAGGTGGCGCCGCACTTTCTGTTCAACACCTTGGCGAACGTACAGGCCCTGGTCGACAGCGGCTCGGGCCAGGCCTCCAGCGTGCTGGGCAGCCTGATCAGCTATCTGCGCGCCGCGGTGCCGCGGCTGGGCGAAACCGATACCGATCTGGGCCAGGAGCTTGAGCTGGCGCGCGCCTATCTGCAGCTGATGCAGATGCGCATGCCGGACCGGCTGCAGTTCGGTATCGACATCGATGATCGGCTGCTGAGGCTGCGCTGCCCGCCGCTGAGTCTGTTGAGCCTGGTCGAGAACGCCGTGCGCCACGGCATCGACCCCAGCGAAGAGGGCGGGCGGATCGATATCGAAGCGCGCTTGGTCGACGGCCGCTGTCGACTGCGAGTCCGCGACACCGGGGTCGGCCTGCAGCCCGACAGCCGCGGACTCGGGACCGGTCTATCGACCCTGCGCGAACGCTTGCGGCTGGCCTTTGGCGAGTCGACATCGCTGCGGCTCAGCGCGGTCGATCCGCATGGGCTGCGCGCCGAGATCGAGCTGCCGCTGCCGGCGGACTTGCGCTGATGGCGATGCGCCCGACCGCCCTGATCGCCGAAGACGAGCCCCTGCTGCGCGAGGCGCTGGAGCGGCAGCTGGCGGCGGCTTGGCCGGAGCTCGACATCGTCGCTCGGGCGCGCAACGGACGTGAGGCGGTGGAACAGTTCGAAGCACTGCAGCCAGCGGTGTGCTTTCTTGACGTGCAGATGCCTGGCCTGTCCGGAGTCGAGGCCGCGCAGCGAATCGGCCGGCGCGCCCATCTGGTGTTTGTCACCGCCTTTGACCACTACGCGGTGCAGGCGTTTGCGCAGGGCGCGCTGGATTATCTGGTCAAGCCGGTCGAGCCGGCGCGTCTGGCCGACACAGTGGCCCGCCTGCAGCAGCGCCTGCAGGCCGCGCAGCCCTTGGCCGATCCGCAGGCACTGCTGCGGCAGCTGGCGGCGCATTTGAAGGGCGAATCGACACCGGCGCCGCTGCGCTGGATTCGCGCCCAGATCGGCAGCACCCTGCGCCTGATCCCGACCGAGGACATCGACTACCTGCGCGCCGACAGTAAGTACACCGTGGTGGCCTGGCGCGATGATGGCGGCGCGCCGGCCGAGGCCCTGATCCGGCTCAGCCTGAAGGAGTTGATCGCCCAGCTCGACCCGGCCGAGTTCGCCCAGGTGCATCGCTCGGTGGTGGTCAATCTGCGCTCGATCAGCCACCTCGTACGGCTCGATACCGACAGCGCCGAGCTGCACCTGAAACGGCGTCCCGAGCGGCTGCCGGTCAGCCGCAGCTATCTGCATCTGTTCCGGCAGATGTAGCCCAGCACCCCCGCCGGTTTCGGCGGGGGTGGGGTCGCAGACGATCTCTCAGTGATCGTGGGTGCCGCCGCGCTTCGGCGTTGGCAGGGTCCGGCTTGAGGCAACCGCTGGTGTGCCGCGGCGGATCGGTTGGCCGAAGTCCGGGTCGCTGCTGACCTTGTGCGCCACCTCATTGCGCGGGTGGCGATACCAGCCGGGGTCGCTGAAATCGCCTGGCGCGAGATCGTCACGGACCTTGATGACGGTGAACATTCCGCCCATCTCGATGTTCCCGAACGGGCCCTGGCCGGCCATCATCGCCAGCGTGTTCTCCGGCCCCGGCATATGGCCGGCATCGACATGCTCCTGGTGCTCGGACATGCCGTGCTCGCCCATCGCCATGAAGCCCGGCAGCAGCGACTGGATGCGCTGCTCGACGCCGCTCTGATCGACGCCGATCGTGTTCGGGATGTCATGGCCCATCGGCCCCATCGTGTGGTGCGACATATGGCAGTGGAAGGCCCAATCGCCCGGTACGGCGATGAACTCGATGTCGCGCACCTGGCCGACCCCGACGATCTCGGTGACCTCGCTGCGCCACTGCGCGGGTGGCCAGCGTCCGCCGTCGCCGCCGGTGACCAGGAACTGCACGCCGTGCATGTGGATCGGGTGGTTCCACATCGACAGATTGCCGACCCGCACGCGCACCCGCTCGCCGCTGCGCGCCACCAGCGGCGCGGTCGCGGGGAAGGCCTTGGAGTTGAAGGTCCATACGTCGAAGTCCTGCAGCACCGACGGGTCGGGCCGGTAGGTGCCCGGATGCAGGGCCCAGTTGTGCAGCAGGATGCAGTAGTCGCGGTCGATGCGCTCGGGCTCGGGCGTGCGCGGATGGATGATGAAGAAGCCCATCATGCCCATCGCCATCTGCACCATCTCGTCGGCATGCGGGTGGTACATGTGAGTCCCGTGCTGCTTCAGCTCGAACTCGTAGACGAAGGTTTCGCCGGGCTTGATCGAGGGCTGGGTCAGGCCGCTGACGCCATCCATGCCGGAGGGCAGCAGCAGGCCGTGCCAGTGGATGCTGGTCGGCTCGCCCAAACGGTTGGTGACGTAGATGCGCACGCGCTCGCCCTCGACCGCCTCCAGGGTTGGCCCCGGGGTGGTGCCGTTGTAGCCCCAGACTTTGGCTTTGGAGCCCGGCGCAAATTCGTGTTCGATCTCTTCGGCCACCAGATGGAACTCGCGCACGCCGTCGACCCGACGTGAGGGCAGGCTCCAGCCGTTCGGGGTGTGAACGGTGCCGGGGCGTGGGGTGGCGTCCGCGTTGGCGACGCTGGGAGCTGGCTCTGAACCTGCGGGCCGGGTCGCGCCGGCCTCAGCCGACGGAGTACTCACGCTCGCTGCGGCGGTGTCGGCTGCGCTGCTGGCGAGAGCGGCGGTGCTGGCAGCGCCCAAGGCGCCGGCGCTTGCGCCGATCAGCAGATGACGGCGGGACAGGCTCATGCGCGATCTCCTTCGCTGCGGTTCGGGTGCTGCGGGTGTTGTTCGTGGCCGGCGTGCGGATCGCGCTCGGCTTCTGGCGTTGCGTGGTGATGGCGGTGCGGGTCATCGTGTTTGGCTTCGGGCTTTGCATCTGCATCTGCATCTGCATTCGTCTTCGCGGCCTCTGCGTCGGTCTCAGCAGCGGCTGCTTCGGCAGCGCGCCGGTGCGCGGCGTGGGGGTCCGGTGCTGGGGCGTCCGCCTCCGCGGCCCGACGGTGCGCGGCATGCGGATCTGCAGGCGCAGCGGGCGTGCGGTGGTGCGCGTGTGGATCGGCAGCCTTAGCCTCAGCCGCCGCCGCAGCACGATGCGCCGCATGCGGATCATCGGCCGCCGCGTTGCCGTTCTGATGCTGTTCATGGCCCGAACCACCCGGACGGATCAGCGGCTGCAGTTCGGGTGTATGCGCGCCGTCCGCTGGTTCCGCCGGCAGGGCGCTGCCGGCGGCGTGGGCGAGGTCGGTCCGAGCCAGCCAGTAGTCGCGCACCGCCTCGATCCAGCCCGCGTAGGCCTGGAACTCCGACTGCTTGGCCGACAGCAACTCGAACGCGCCGATCAGCATGAAGTTGTAGCGCTCCAGTTCGCGGCTGACCGCCTCGGCGCGATCGGGCACGATGCTGGAGGCGTAGGTCTCGATGATCGCGCGCTGGCCGAGCAGGCGGCCGTGGGCTTCGATCACGCCAAGTTCTACGGCCAGCGCGCGCTCGGCCAGTTCAGCCTCGCCACGCTGCAGTCGGGCCTCGGCGCGCAACAGCCCGGCCTGGCCCTGCTGGAAGACCGGAAGCTCCAGACTGAGCTCGGGCCCGCGCATGCGGGCGCCGTCGGGCTCGCGCTCCCATTCGTAGTCGAGCTCCAGCGCGCCCAACCAGCGCCAGCGGCGGCCAACGAGTTTGGCGTCGGCCAGCAATTCGACCTGCAGCCGAGCGGCGACCAGATCGAGCCGATTGTTCTGCGCCTGCACCAGCAGGGCATCCAGCGCAGGTTCGTCCGCGGGCGGCAGCGGCAGGGTGGTCGGCGCCCGCCAGCGCTGCGTGTCCTCGCCGCCCAGGCCCATCTGCGCACTGAGCTCGGTACGTGTGGCCAGGGCAGCCGCGCGTGCCTGCAGCGCGGCCACGCGCGCTTCACCCGCGGCGGCGCGTTCACGCACCAGCGCCAGCCGGCTGATATTGCCGGCGGTGTGGAAGCGCTCGGCCAGCTCGGCCGAGGCGCCCGCCGCTTCGGCCACCGCTTCGGCCAGCGCGGCCGCCTGTTCGGCGGCGACGTGGCGATACCACGCGGCCTCGGTTTCGCGAGCGGTATCGACGATGCGCGCGGCGACCTCCAGCTGCAGCGCTTCGAAGTCCAGCCTCGCCAGCCGGCGGCTGTGCGGCAACAGCAGAACGCCGGCCACGTTCAGACCCAGGCTACGGCTGCGCTGCACGCCCTCGCTGCCGGAGCGGCGCGCGAACGAGAGACTTGGATTGGCAAGTCGCGAGGCCTCGAATGCATCGGCCGCACCAATGCCGAGGCGCGACCAGGTGATGCGCATTTGCGGGTTGAAGGCCAGCGCCAGCGCGACCGCGCTGTCGCGGTCGAGTGGGGCGGCCAGCAGACGCTGACGGTGTGCGGCGGCTTCAATCGTGGCGGCGGGGCCGACGTGTTCGGCGGCGTGCCCGCGCGACTGCGTTCGCGCCAGTTCGGGCGACACGCTTGCGCAGCCGGCGCTGGTCAGAATCAGGGCGGCCGCCAGGGTGCGCGCCAGCGGCGCGGTGATGACTTGAGATGACATGTTCGACTCCACGCGGCCGCAGGCTGCGGCCAAGGACGATGCGAGCCTCGCTGTTCTGCGGGGCAGGGCTTGAGTGCGTGAGTCTCAGACGATCGGTGGCCGCAGCAGCGGGCCGTAGAACGTGCCGTGCAGCGACCATACCGGTGGCGGGGACGCTGCAGCATCCTGCAGCGTCGGCGGCATCAAGGCCGATGCGACGGACAGCGCCGGCTGCAGGGCGAGTGCGCACGGGCAGCAGCGGCAATCGCCCTCGCTGCAGTCATGGAAACCGGTCGCCTGCTTGGCTGCCGCTTCCGCCTTCATCGCCGCGTGCAGCGGACAATCGCTGTCTGCCGAGCTTTCGACCTGCTTCTCCGCCTGTGCGGTGCCATGCGCTGCCCAAGCCTGCAGACTGAGGCAGAGCATGAGCAGCAGATGCAGGGCGGGGCGGGCGAGGGCGTACATGGGCGATGAGCATAAGCCAGACGGGCTCACCGAAGTTCCGTGGCGGCAGGCCCTGCTTCAACGCTCAAGGGCGCGATCGCTGCCGCTCAACGAAATCGGCGCCGCCGTGGCTCCAGTCGCAGCCACCTTCCACTCATTGGGTCCACGGCGTAGCGGCCATCGATCGCCCGCGCGGGCGATCCGGCCACGGTTAGCGGCAGGCTGGTGGCGGCGCAGGCACGGGAACCGAACCGCGATGTGTGCATGAGCTTCCCCGTCCGCGGAGCGCGTGGCGAAGGCCGGCGTCTCGGCAAGGCAAGGGAATCGGGTGCGGCTTTGTCCGGTTCGGCCCAAAGACGGATGGCAGCGGCGCGGGCGCTCGGTCAGACTTGTGGTCGCCGCCGCGCGCGACGGCGCGTGCGTGAGTCGCAATGGACCGTGGCCCGCACTCCCAACTTACTCGTCTGAAGGCGCGCGCTTCGGGCCCGGAGACTGAAATCGACGAAATCGGCGCTGCGTATCGTGATCGTTCTAGTTGTGCTGGCAGTGATCGGAAAGATGCTGACGCCGGCGCAGCCAAAAATCACCGCTGAACTTCTTGCCGGAGAGATGCAAAAGCGCGTCAGTCTTCCGATGGATCTGGGTGATGGGTTCCGGCTTGACAGCATCGTCGCGTCGGGCAACGACGTGGTCAGCACCGTCACTGTCTCCCAGCTGCCGGCCGGCCCGGCGGACACCGCGCTGCGGCGCACGCTGGAGCAGGCAGCGATTTCGGATGCCTGTCGCGAGATCGCGGCAATGAAGGCGGAGTACGTGAAGCTCGGCATCCGTATCGTCAAGGTGTTCAAGAACGACAAGGGTGGTGAAATCGTCACCGCGGTGGTTGACCCAGCCAGCTGCCCCTGAGTCTGTTGACGGTCTTCGGGGCGAGGCTCGCGAGCCATTCGAGGTGTGACGCGCGGGCGGGCGCTAGAGGCCGCCCGCTGCCGCATGTGGCCGGGATCGGCTGCCGTGCCGATCCAGTGCCGGCGTCTACTCGTCGAGCAGATGCTTCTGCCAGAACAGCATGCTGGCGGCGCCGAAGTAGTCGGCATTGGTCTTCTTGGCGAAGCCGTGGCCTTCGTCCTTGAACACCAGATACCAGACATCGCCGCCGTTGCCGCGCACCGCGTTGACGATCTGGTCGGCTTCAGACAGCGGCACGCGCGGGTCGTTGGCGCCTTGGGCGACGAACAGCGGTGAGCGGATCTGCTGGGCGTTGTTCAGCGGTGCGATCTCGTCCATGAAAGCCCGCATGGCCGGGTCGCGCTCGTCGCCGTACTCGGCGCGGCGGAGGTCGCGCCGGTAGCTTTCGGTGGCTTCCAGAAAGGTGCTGAAGCTGGAGATGCCGACCACGTCGATGCCGGCGGCGATGCGGTCGGCGTAGTCGACCAGGGTCGCCAGCACCATGTAGCCGCCGTAGCTGCCGCCGCTGACGCCGACCCGTTTGGCGTCCAGGCCGGGCTGCTGTTCGATCCAGTCGAGCAGGGCGCCGATGTCCTTGACCGAATCCTTGCGCTTGAAGCCGTTGTCGAGGTCGACATAGGTTTTGCCGTAGCCGGCCGAGCCGCGCACGTTCGGCACCAGAACAGCCACGCCGAGCTCGTCGAGCATGAACTGCAGGCTCGGGTTGAAGATCGGCAAGGCTTGGGCTTCCGGGCCGCCGTGGATCTGGATCACCACCGGAATGCGTTGGTCGGCCGGCACCTGGGCCGGGCGGTAGTAGAAGGCCGGAATGCTCAAGCCGTCGAAGCTCGGGTAGCGGACCAGGGTCGGCGCGACGAAACGGCTGGCATCCAGACCGCCGACTTCACCTTCGGTCCAGCGGGTCAGGTTGCGGTCTTTCAGGTCGACCACGAACACGTCGCTGGGCGAGGTCGCACCGTTCAGGGTCAGCGCAATCCGCTGGCCGTCGGGCGCGAAGCCCAGGCCGCCGATCACGCCGACCGGCAGCGCCGGCAGCTGGACCGGCTCGTGGCCGGGCAGGCTCAACACATGCAGGCGGAAGATGCCGTCCTCGTTGCTGGCGTAGGCCAGATGCTTGCCGTCGGCGGCGATGTCGAAGGCGACCACGTTCCACGGCAGATCGGCGGTCAGGTCGACCATGTCACCGCTGGCCGGGTTGTGATATCGCAGGCTGCGGAACTCGCGACTCTCGTCGGAGATGTAGTACACGCCCTGGCCGTCCGGCGCGTACAGAAATGGCCCGAATGCGGCGCGACCGCCGTCGACCGGAAACAGCTCCAGCTTGCCGGTGGTCAGGTCCAGCTCGCCCGGGCGGCTGTCGTTGATCGATACGTAGCGCTGCACCAGCAGGCGCTTGCCGTCGGGTGAGAAATCGGTGGCGTACCAGGTGCCGCCTTCTGTGAGAACTGCGCGCGCTTCGCCGTCGAGGCTGCGCACCCAGATGTCGCTGTCCTGACCGTTGCGGGCGGTGCTGGTCCATGCCAGCTGGCGGCCATCGTGCGACCACAGCGGCTGTTCGTTGCGGCTGCGGCCGCCGTCGGTCAGCAGCCGGGTGCCGCGGGTTTCGAGGTCGTAGTGGTAGAGCTGCCAGAACTCCGAGCCGCCCACATCCCGGCCGAATACGAAGCCGCGGCCATTGCTGCCGGGCTGCGCGCGCACCGAGGACACCGGCTCGCGCTGGAAGGTGAGCTGCTCGCGCATGCCCATCGGACTGCGCACGCGGTGCACCTGGTTGGTTTCGCCAAAGCGCGTGCTGATCAGCAGCTCACCGTCGCTGGCCCAACCCGCGAACGCAGCCGGGCGGGTGTTCTGGTAGCGCTCCAGGCGCTGGATCAACTCGGCCGGCAGCTCGGGCAGGTTCTCGCTGATACGGTTGCCGGCTTCGACCCGCTGCACGGGCTTGGCGGCATCTTCGGCATGGCCGGGCAGGGCAAAACACAGCGCGGCAGCAAGTCCAAAGGCGAGAGGCAGGCGAAGGCGCATGGCAGGGTCCGACAGTCGGGAAAGGCTGTCACCTTGCCGTCAGCGCCCGGCTGATGCGGGTGCCAGAAGGCAGGGCGCCGCCGCGATCGTTCCAGTCTGGCTGATCAGATCGCGCCGTGCCCTGCGGCCGCTGCCAGAGGCGAGCGGCCGCAGGCGCTTGACTCAGCCGCGCTGCCAGCCGCAGCTCTGGCCCTGGTTCTGCTCCTGCAGCCAGCTCTGCAGTGGCGCGAAGTACTCCAGCACCGCGCTGGCGTCCATCTGTTCGCCGCCGGTGAGTTCTTTCAGGGTCTGCTGCCAGGGCTTGCTCTGGCCCTGCTGCAGCATCGCCCAGAAGCGGCGACCGGCCTCGGCATTGCCGGCGAAGCTGCAGGTATACAGCGGGCCGGTGTGGCCGGAGGCATCGCACAGCGCCTTGTAGAACTGGAACTGCAGGATGTGCGACAGGAAGTAGCGCGTGTACGGCGTATTTCCCGGCACGTGGTACTTGGCACCCGGGTCGAAAAAGTCCTCGCCGCGCGGCGTGGCCGGCGCCACACCCTGGTACTGCGCTTTCAGGTTCCACCAGGCGCTGTTGTAGTTGGCCTCGGTGATCGAGCCATCGAACACACCCCAGCGCCAGCGGTCGATCATCAGCCCGAACGGCATGAAGGCGACCTTCGACAGCGCCTGCCGCATCTGCGCATTGATCACCGCCTCCTGCGACTGCTGCGGGGCCTCCACCAGATCGATCGAGGCCAGGTAGTCGGGTGTCAGGCTGAGCACGATGGTGTCGCCGATCGCCTCGTGGAATCCGTCGTGTGCGCCCGACTGGAACATCGGTGGCAGGTGGTTGTAGGCCAGGTAGTAATAGATGTGGCCGAGCTCGTGGTAGATGGTGGTGAACTCTTCCTCGGTCGGGGTGATGCACATCTTGATCCGCACATCGCCCGCGAGGTCGATATCCCAGGCGCTGGCGTGGCAAACCACATCGCGGTCGCGGGGTTTGATCAGCTGTGATTTGGTCCAGAAGCTGTCGGGCAGCTTGGGCATGCCGAGGTTGACGTAGAACTCCTCGGCGCGGCGGGTCATCGCCGTGGCGATCTCAAGATCCGCCGCACGCCCGGCTTCAACCAGCGCTTCGGGCGTCGGCGATGGCCCCAGCTTCGCCACCTCGGCCTTGAACATCGCATCACGCTGCGCCTGCAGGGCGGCGGTGATGTCGAGCGAGCCGGCATTGGCATAGGGCTGCAGGATCGGCCACAGATTGCTCCAGTCCTGCTGCCACAGATTGCCGGTCAGATGCGCCGGCAGCAGGCCGCCAACCGAGCACTGCTCGCCGTACTTCGCTTCGAGCTTGCCGCGGGTGTAGCAGTGCAGCTGTTCGTACAGCGGTTGCACCTGCGACCACAGGCGATCGGTTTCGTCCTTGAAGGGATCCGGCTGCATGTCGTAGCCGGAGCGCCACATATCGCCGGCATTGGCGAAGCCCATGCCCTGCGCGCCTTCGTTCAGCAGCGCAGCAAAGCGCGCATACGGCGCGCGCATCGGCACCGCGATGCTGTGCCAGCCGCTCCAGGCCTCCAGCTGCTCGGCGTAGCTTGAATCGGGGTCGGCCAAGACCTCGCTGAGCTCGCCGATCTGCTTGCAGGTCGACGGGTTCTGCGGGTCGCTGCAGTAGCTGCCGGCGCCATACATGCCGTCGAGCTGCGTCGCCAGCGCGGCCAGCTCGCTCAGCTTGGCCGGGTCAGTCGGCGCGGGCATCGAGGTCGACAGCCGCAGCAGGTGCAGGGTGCGCGCCGTGGCATCCGACAGCTGCAGGCCAGTGAATGCGCGAGCGGCTTCAAGATAGCCGTTCAACCGGGTCAGGCCGCGCTCGTTGGCCTTGGCTGCGACGCGTGCGCTGTCGTCGCCGATATAGGTCTGGGACAGCCATGCCGCCGAGTTGCTTTCGGCGAACTCGGCGCGGTTTTCTGCATTGATGCGGGCGGCGAGGGCATCGGCATCGGCAGCGCTCGGTGCAGCGGCCGGTGCATTGGTCGTTGCCGCAGGCGGCGGCGGAGAGCAGGCTGCAAGGCCGAGGGCCAGACACGCGGAAAGGGGCAGCAGGCGGGGGCGGACGGCGTGCATGGGGGCTCGGTGCGGTGGTTGAGAGGGGGCCGAAGCGTAGCACTCGCTGTGCGCCGCTCGGAAAGCGTGCCACCGCCGCTGCCGCTGCCTGCCGGTGGCCTTGTCGTAGCGCCACGCCTGCGCGCAGACTCAGGCCGCTGCCGAATCCGGCCACCTGCATCAGGGTCTCTATGTGCCGCCCAGTCATCGCGCTGATCTTCGCCTCCTCGGTTGTTCTGGCCGGCTGCGGTCGCGCTGCCGAAACCGCGCCGCCGGGCGCCGAAGTCGATACGCCGCCACCGGCCCGCACGCCCACCGTGCTGGATCCACAGCTGCAGGCGCTTGAGCGGGCCAAGGCGGTTCAGGCACAGATCGATGCCCAGGCCGAGGCACAGCGACAGGCGATCAAGGACGCCGGCGGCTGAGCCCATTCTTGCGCTGCATGTGGGTGGCACCAGCACCACCGTAGCGGGCGAGCGCACACGGACCCAGCGCCCCAACGAGGTGACTGTGCACGACACTCTTTACGCCATGGATGCGCGCGTGCTGATCGGCGCGTTGGTGGTGCTGATGCTGGCCTTGCTGGAGAGCTGGGCGCCTGGCTTGGGCGGCGTCGCGCCGTGCGCGCCAGCGAGGCGCTGAAGAGCCACGCCGGCAACACGCTGGGCTCGCTGTCCGGTCTGTAGGCTCTGCTGCCGGGATTCACGCTTTCGCTTGTGCTGCAGCGCTTCGACAGCCGCAGCGATACTGAAATCGAAGAAGCCAACTCGATCGGCACAACCTTGCTGCGTGCGGATTTGCTCCCCCCAGCACAGCGCGGGCCGGCTCAGCGGCTTCTCACCGAGCATGTGGACCTGCGAGTGGCGGCGAGCCGGGAAAGTCCGGATCGCTTCAGCGAGCGCGATGCCCTGATCGCACCATCCGCCGCGCTGCTCGGGCGGCTGCGGACCCTCGGCGTCGATGCCGCGCAGATCGATCCGGCGCCAGCCCGCACCGGACTGTCCCTGCAGGCACTGAACGACACCATCGACAGCCTCGAATGTCGCGATGCCGAGCTCAAGCGCCAGGTGCCCGGGCTGATTCTGCTCCTGCTGCTCGCGAGTTTCGTGCTGACCGCCGGAACCGTCGTCTATGCGGTCGGCATTGCCAGTGAGCGGCCACCCGCTATCACCCATGCGCTGGTGCTGCAGATCGCGCTGTTGGCTTTCGTGGTGGTCGATCTCGATCGCCCGCGGCGCGGGCTGATCCAGGTCAGTCAGGACAGCCTGCTGAAACTGCAGGTCGAGCTGCACCAGGCGGCCGCGCAGCGCTCGAATCGATCGTGTGATCGCGAGCCCGCGTGATTGCGCGTCCCGCGATGCCGCCAATCAGTAAGCCGAATGCGGTTTGGCTGCATCAATTCGAGGCAACCGGTTCCTGACCACGAGCGCACACGCGGAATCTGGTCCGGCCCAGCGCGACTCTTCTGTTGGCCAGCCTGACCCTGCGGCCTGCATTCGCCCACGTACGAGCCTATGCAGCCGCTGCGGTCGAGGCGACACTGCCGACGATGGCGCCAACGGCAACGAGGACAGCAGCTGGGACGCGCGGTGGGAATCGGTGGCCGCCATCGATGCGGGCGGCTGCACGGTCGGGATCGAGATGCCCTATCGGCGTAGCGTGGGGTTCGGTTCCGTTGTCGATATCGACGATGAGGAAAGCGATCCGGCGTGACCATGGTTCCTGCACCAGCCCGCTGTATTGCAAGTCGAGCTGGCAGATTCCCGGCCGCAGAATCGCTGCGCTGCAACACGGCTGAACCGAGGGCGAAGCCTGTGCGCAACTGATTCAGTCGTCACTTTCGCTTTTGCCACAAGAAGTTACACTCGGGCCTTCGTTCCCATACACCTCTGCGGCGATTGCCATGTCATCCCCCGGATTTTTCGCGTATTCCCCCATTGTCGTTGCGCTCCTCGCCACTCCAGGGCTTGCGCTCGCCAACAAGGCGGTGCCGACGCGCACCGCCTATATCGTCCACCTCGCCTCACCACCCGCCACGCTGTTTGAAGGGTTTGGTGCAGATGCTCCGGCCGCGAAGCGACTGCTGAAGCCCACCCACGCTGCGACCACGGGCCGCCTGCGCTTTGACGTCGAGGCGGCCGAAGTCAAGAGTTATCGCAGTCACCTGGCCGGGGAACGCGCTGAGTTTCAGCAGGCTGCGGGCCGAACCCTGGGCCGGCCGGTAGCGCCGACGCTCAGCCTCGACCTCGGTTTGAACGCGCTGGTGATCGATCTGGAGCCCAGCGAAGCCGCGGCCGTGGCGGATCTGCCGCAGGTCAGCCGAATCGAGCCGGACTTCGTGCGGCGGCCGCAAACCGATGTCGGGCCCGCGTGGGTCAATGCGCCGGCAGTGTGGAGCGGCGAGGAGGGCGTTCCGACCCGAGGCGAAGGGATCGTGATCGGCGTCATCGATACAGGCGTCAACGCGAGCCATGCCGCCTTCGCGCAGCTCGGGCCGATGGATGCTCATGTCCACAGCAGCCCGCGGGCGCTGTCCACGCCGCTGTGTCTGACCGCCAATACAGCGCCCTGCAACGGCAAGCTGATCGGCCTGCGTGACCTGACCACCGGCGGATCGAGTGCTGAACCCAACAACGGCCTGGACGTTGACGGTCACGGCACGCACGTCGCGTCGATTGCGCTGGGCAACCGGCGCTTGGCTACTGTTTCGGCTGGCCCGGAAACCCTCACTCGCGAGGTTTCGGGGGTCGCGCCACATGCGCATCTCATCAGCTACAAGGCCTGCGAACGCGAGGCCAAGTGCTTGGGCAGCTGGACGCTGGCGGCCATCGACGCCGCCATCGCTGACGGTGTGGATGTCATCAACTATTCGATCGGCGGTGACCCTCGCGACCCTTGGAGCACCAGCGACGCGCTGGCCTTGCTGGCAGCGCGGGAGGCGGGAATCGTTGCTGTGGTCGCTGCCGGCAACGCGGGCCCGGCGCTTGGCTCGGTCACCTCGCCAGGCAATTCGCCTTGGGTGATCAGCGTCGCCAACACCACCCACAACCGCAGTATCGGCAACCGCCTGCTCGACTTCAGCGGTGGCAGCGCTGCGCCGCCGCAGGACGGCAATCTCATCGGTGCGGGCGACACCAGCGGTTACGGGCCTGCGCGAATCGTGGTCCCGCAGGATTTCCCTGGCTGCGGTGTGGCTGAGGGGCTCGGTCTCGATGCCGCCGGTAAACCGGATGGCAGCTCCAACCCATGGGCCGACAACCCGAATCGTTTCAATGGCGAAATCGTCGTGTGCCTGCGTGGCACCCAGGCGCGACTGGCCAAGAGCGACAACGTTCGCCGCGCTGGCGCCGGCGGCATGATCCTGCTCAACACCGTCGGCGATGGCGAGGATGTGGCCGCAGACCGGCACTCCCTGCCGGCAACCCACCTCGGCTTCGCCGCAGGGCAGCTGCTGCTGCAGTGGCTTCAGCAGGGAGGGCAGAGCGCGCGCATTGGCGGCGCCAGCCTGATTGAGGACGCTCGGCTCGCCGATCGCGTCGCTACCTCCAGCGGGCGCGGGCCGGTCAGTTTCGGTGGGGTCATGCTGCCGTCGATCTCCGCGCCCGGCACCAGCATCCTTGCCGCGGCCGTATCCGCGAGTTCTCAGGTGGTGATGTCCGGCACTTCCATGGCTGCGCCCCATGTCGCCGGCGCTGCGGCACTGCTTCGTGCCGCTAAACCGCAGTGGCGAGTCAATCAGATTCAGTCCGCACTGATGGGCAGTGCGCGACCGGGGCTGCGGCAATCGGACGGGTTCAGCCCGGCGCGTCGCATCGACGGGGGGGCAGGCGGGCTGGATGTCGCAGCCGCGGCGCGCGCCGGCTTGGTGTTGGACGTGACAGGCGCGGATTTTCGCGCTGCTCGGCCTGCGCTCGGCGGTCAGCCACGCGACCTCAATCTTCCCGGTCTGGTGCATGAGCGCTGTTTCGAACGCTGCACTCTTGCGCGCACGGTTACCGACCTTGCGGGCGGAGGACGCTGGCGGGCCACAGTTGAGCTTGCCGAGGGGGCCGTTCGGGTCAGCCCGGAGGAGTTCGAGCTGAGCGCTGGCGGCAGCCAACGGCTCAGCTTCGATGTCGACCTGCGCGAGAGCGGCGGCCTTGGCCGTTGGCTGGATGGACAGATCCGGCTCACGCGCGTGAGCGGTCCGGGCACCGTCGGCGACACCGTTCTGCCATTGGGTGTGTTTGCCGAGCCGGGTGAACTTCCTGAAAAGCTTGCTTTCGACGTGGCGGCTGATGCTGGCTTCATCGATGTCACATTCGAAGGGCTTGCGCGCCTGACCCATCTGCGAGCGGAAGCCGGTGCCTTGAGCGCACCGATCGACGAGCTGCGTTCCATTGCGCAAGACCCAACGCCGACTTCGGTCTACGACAACATCGGCAGCGGCAGCTTCTTCTCGACCCAGCGAGTGCCGGCGGCGGTTGAGGGTTCGCGCCGCCGGTTTCTGTTGGACGCAAGCGCCAGCTCCGGCTCGGCGCGTCAGATCGCCCTGTTTGTCGGCATCGACTACAACGCCAACGGCCTGCCGGATGCTGGCGAGGGCCTGTGCGTCGGCACCGGCGCCGGAGCACAGCGGCGCTGCAATCTCGAGATCCTGCAGTCGGGCTCCGCGCAGACGGTGTGGGTGCTGGTGCAGAACGTCAGCGCAAGCGGCGGCTCTGCATCGCCCGACCCTGTACGGCTGCAGGCGCAACTGCTGGACCCGAAGCCCTCCGCGACGGCAGACGCGGTCGCCACGGGGCCCGCGCGTGTCGCCGCCCTCAGTCGCTTCCAGCTTCGGCTGTCCTGGGATGATCCGGGTTTTCTGCAGGGTGAGCGCCGAGTCACCCTGTTGAGCCTGCGGGCTCGGCCCGAGCTGGAGCCTTTCGCGCGGATACCGGTTGAATTGCGTCGGGTCGGCTCGCAGGCCGCATCGCGTCTGCTGGTGAGCGGTCGGGAGCAGCGGCTGCGGCTTGCGCCCGGCAGCTCGCATCAGTCGCTCTTTATCGATGTGCCTCCGGGGTCTCGCCTGCTGCAGGCGAGCATCAGTGGAGCTGCCGGGGTCAGGATGTATGCCTCCCGCATACCTTGGCCGGCGCAGCCGCAGGTTGCCTGGGCACCCGAGCCGACGGCCGCCACGCCCGGCGTGGACGTCGACAGCTCACCGCTGCGCATCGAAGGCTCCTCGCTGCGCTCGGGTCGCTGGTACCTGACACCCGTCAACGACAGCGGCGGCACCGTTGAGGTGCGGATCAAAGCAACGATTGAGCACGGGGTGGAACGATCACAACCGCGTTTCGGCGCTTGGTTCAACCCTGCACGTGCGGGATCGGGCGTCTATCTTTTCGGCTTCGCAGGCAATTGGGGCTTGCTCTGGTACACCTACCTCGAAGATGGAACTCCGACCTGGTACATCGGCTCGGCGCCGGAGCCCGCGCTTTCGCAGGCGCAATGGACGGTGCCGCTCAGTCGCTACAGCTGGGACGGCCAGCTTGTCCATCCCACCGTGGTGGGAGAGGCGACGTTGAGTGTTTCAGACAGCCAGAGCCTGCAGTACGCATTCACGCTTGACGGGCAGTCCGGCAGCGAGCCCCTGATCTGGATCGGCAGTGATCGGTGTGCGGCCGGTACAGTCGGGTCGCTCGACCTGGGAGGGCTGTGGTACGACGAACGCAACTCGGGCTTTGGCTACAGCATCGATGCCTCGTCCACACTTGAAACGGTTGGCCTGTTCTTCTACGACGATCAAGGAACCGCTCGATGGAGCTTTGGCAGCAGCTCGCCGCTCGGTGCGGCCGCACTGGAAATGCTCCAGTTCAGCGGCGCCTGCCCGCTGTGCACCTATGCCCCGCCGACGACAACACCCATCGGCCTGCTGCAGGTGACTTACCCGGACCTGCAGTCGGGCAGCATCTCGGCCTCGCTGGAGCTGGCTGGGCCGCTCAGCGGACGCTGGGATCGAACGCATTCACTGGACCGACTGTCGGATCCCACGGGCTGCAGTCCCTGATGGCAGCGGTTTGCCACGCTGGCTCGGTGTTCGACGCCGGGCGCGCCCCTTAGAGCATTCGACAGGGCGAATCGTCCGCGTGATCGTGGTACGCGCGGTAGTTTGGTTCGGCTACCCTTGCGCGCCCGTATTCTCTTCCGGACAGACGCCCCATGCAGGTCGAAACCAAACTGCCGAAGGTCGGCACCACCATCTTCACCGTGATGTCCCAGCTGGCGATGCAGCACGGGGCGGTCAATCTGGGCCAGGGCTTTCCGGACTTCGAGACGCCCGAGTTTCTGCAGGAAGCGCTGATCCGCGCGATGCGCGCCGGGCGTAACCAGTACGCGCCGATGCATGGCGTGCAGCCCCTGCGCGAGCAGATCGCAGCCAAGACGCTGGCCCTCTACGGCGCGCGCATTGATGCCAACAGCGAGATCACCGTCACCAGCGGCGCCACCGAGGCGATCTTCGCGGCGGTGCATGCGCTGGTCCGTGCTGGCGATGAGGTGATCGTGCTCGATCCCTGCTACGACTGCTACGAACCGGCGATCGATCTCGCGGGAGCGCTAGCGATCCATGTTCCGTTGTCCTCTCCCGATTTCGCCGTCGACTGGCAGCTCGTGCGCGAAGCGGTCAGCGCGAAAACGCGGATGATCATGATCAACTCGCCGCACAACCCCTCTGGCGCGGTGTTTGCCGCTGCCGATCTCGATGCCCTCGCCGACATCGTGCGCGACACCGGCATCGTGGTGCTGTCGGACGAGGTCTACGAACACATCGTGTTCGATGGTCAGCCGCACATGAGCGTGCTGCGCCATCCGGAGCTGGCCGCACGCAGCGTGGTGGTCAGCAGTTTCGGCAAGACCTACCACTGCACCGGTTGGAAACTGGGCCATGCCGTCGCTCCGGCAGCGCTGACGGCCGAGTTCCGCAAGGTGCATCAGTACGTCACGTTCTGCAGCTTCGCGCCGGCGCAGTGGGCGCTGGCGGAAATGCTGGACCAGCATCCCGAGCATCATCTCGACCTGCCGCTGTTCTACCAGCACAAGCGCGATGCCTTCCGTGCCCAGCTGGCCAGCACCCGCTTCCGCTGCCTGCCGGTGCCCGGTGGCTACTTCCAGCTGGTTGACTACAGCGCCATCTCGGATCTCGATGACCTCGAGTTCTGCCGCTGGCTGACGGTGGAGAAAGGCGTCACCGCGATCCCGCTGTCGCCGTTCTACGCCGCGCCGCCGAAAGGGCAAAGGATCGTGCGCCTGTGCTTCGCCAAGACCGAAGCGACGATGGCCGCGGCCGTCGAACGTCTGGCGCAGGTCTAGGCCATGCCGAATTCCGATCTGCGAGTCTCCCTGGTCCAGGCCGCAACGGTCTGGCACGACCCGGCTGGAAATCGCGAGCTGTACGGCGATCTCGTTCGACCCTTGGCCGGGCAGACCGATCTGGTGGTTCTCCCGGAAACCCTCACCTCGGGCTTCTCCAACGAGGCCATCGGCGACGCCGAAACCATGGACGGCCCCAGTGTCGCGTGGCTGCGTGAGTTGGCACGCGAGACCGATGCCGCGGTCACTGGCTCGATGGTGATCCGCGAAGCCGGTCAGGTGTTCAACCGCCTGCTGTTCGCCACGCCGGACGGCGCTTTGCAGCACTACGACAAGCGCCATCTGTTCCGCATGGCCGGCGAGCACGAACGCTACGCCGCCGGCGGCCCGCGGCTCACGCTTGCATGGCGGGGCTGGCGGATCTGTCCGCAGGTCTGCTATGACCTGCGCTTCCCGGTGTTTGCCCGCAACGTGTTCGATCACGCAGCGCAGCGATTCGACTACGACCTGATCCTGTGGGTGGCCAACTGGCCGGCTCAGCGTCGCTACGCCTGGCAGACCCTGCTGCGAGCGCGTGCGATCGAAAACCTCGCCTGTGTGATTGGCGTCAACCGTGTCGGTGTGGACGGCAACGGACTTGCATATGCAGGCGATAGCGTGGTGCTGGACGCACTCGGTCAGCCAATCATCGAGTTGGGGGCGCAAGCGCAGGTCGCTACCGCCCAGCTCGATGCCGCTGCGCTGATGGCGCACAGGCTGCGCTTCCCGGCCCAGCTCGATGCCGACCGTTTCGCCTTGATCGAGAACTCGCCGGAGCCTGCCTGAACGCCATCGCATTCGTTTGCGTGACCGATGGCCTGAATTTGCTTCATGTCTCGTTTCTGATGTCTGAGTGCCCCGGAAGGCGTAGGCTTTCAAGCGGGGTTTTTCAGTCGGCTGCCTCGCATCGGCGCAGCCCTGGGGTTCAACAGGGAGAACAATGATGATCAAGTTGATGATGGGCTGCGCGCTTGCGGTTGCCGGTCTGGTCGCCACCGGCAGCGTCCACGCCCAGCGTGGGGAGCGCATCACCGTGGCGGTGGACGAGTTCAAGAACGAATCCGGCGCAGGCTGGTGGGGCGGCGGTGTCGGCTGGGAGCTGTCCGGCATGTTGTCGAACGAACTGGTCGCCACCCGTGCCTTCAGCGTGGTTGAGCGTTCGCGCCTGGAGTCGGTGATGGAGGAGCAGAACCTGGCTGCGTCGGGCCGCATGCGCCCGGGTGAAGGCGCGCGCATCGGCCAGCTGACCGGCGCGCAGTACCTGGTCATGGGCACGGTCACCAGCTATGAAGAAGACACCGCCAGCACCGGCGGCGGCATCAGCTTCCGCGGTGTGTCGCTGGGCGGCAAATCGAGCAAGGCCTATGTCGCGGTCGACCTGCGCGTGGTCAACAGCGAAACCGGCGAGATCGAGTTCGTCCGCACCATCGAAGGCGAAGCCAAGAGCGGCGGCATGAGTATCGGCCTGTATCGCGGCGGCTTTGGTGGCGCGTTGGCGAACGAGAACAACACCCCGGCCGGCAAGGCGATCCGCGCCGCTCTGGTCATGGCGACGGACTACCTCGAGTGCGTGATGGTCAAGCAGGATCGCTGCATGCGTGAGTTCGACGCCGCCGACGACCGTCGCCGCGAGCGCACCCGCGGATCGCTCAGCGTCGACTGAAGTCGCTGAATCGCAATCGTGTTGACGTTGCTGCGCCCCGGCTTGCCGGGGCGCAGTGCGTTTGGGGCGAGCGACGCGAGACCTCAGCGACTCAGCGCCGCCTCCAGCGTTGCTGCCAAGCGGGCGGCCGCCAGTTTCATCCGGGCCTCGGCCACGGGCAGGCTGCGCTCGACGTAGCTGCGGTCGATGCGGCGCTCGCCCGGATAGACCCGTGCGCTGTCCAGCACCGTGCAGGACTCCTCGGCCCAGCCTTGCGCGACCGGACCGCGCATGCTGCCTGCGGCCGGCAGCGGCCCTGTGGCGGCGATGACGCGTGCATGCTCTTGCCAGTCGAGTCGGCGGGTGTCCAACAGCAGCCCGTCCCACAGGGCGTGCAGATTGGAGCCTTGCCGATCAAAGCGGATTTGGGTGTCGTTGCCGCCGCGATCATCGCCGTAGCCGGCGTGCAGCGGCTGGTGGATGTCCCCGACCATATGCACCACGAACTTCAGCGCCTGCACGCGCTGCGCCGCGGGCGCTCGGCGATCGGCCAGCACGGCGCGCTGGGACTCGATCGCAGCGACGATGCAGCGCCCGTCGGCACAGTCGCGAGCGGCGCGGTAGCGACAGTCCCCGCGCGGGAAATTGACGAAGTGCCAGCGCGCGGTGTGGCGCCAGGCCTCCTGGTCGCGGACTTCGTCAGCCCAGGTGGCTACTCCAGCCAGTGTCGGTGTGGGTTCGTCCGCCAGCAGGGTACGAATCGCTGCCAGCGTTTGCGGACTGAGTTCACGCTCAGCCAGTTCGGCGATGATGCGATGGCCCTTGGCGCTCCAGGCGGCGGCGGGGCTGGCAAAAGCCGTCAGCGCAAGCGCGAGGAAGGAGGCGGCGGATAGGCGTTTGCGAATGCGCATGATTCGTGAGGTTTTCGGCAGCGAGTCGAACGGCTGAAGAGCTTTGACCCTGGATCGCCATGGCGACAGTCCGGAAAGTCAGTGTGCGACCGCTCGGATCGAAATGTGAGCGGGCCGGCACTACAATGTCGGGCCAGACTGGAACGCGCATCGGCGCTTTGCAGTCAACGCCCCTTCCGGCTTGCAGAAGCCAAACTCCGAGGATTCGAACAATGACGATCAAGGTCGCGATCAATGGGTATGGCCGCATCGGCCGCAACATCCTGCGTGCGCTGTACGAAGCCAAGCGCAACCACGAGATCGCGATTGTCGCCATCAACGACCTCGGTGACGCTGAAACCAATGCCCACCTGACCCAGTACGACACCGCCCACGGCCGCTTCCCGGGCGAAGTCTCGGTGGACGGCGGCGACCTGATCGTCAACGGCGACCGCATCAAGGTGTTCGCCGAGCGCGATCCGGCCAAGCTGCCTTGGGGCGCGCACGGCGTCGACGTGGTGTTCGAGTGCACCGGCCTGTTCACCACCAAGGCCAAGGCCGCGGCGCATATCGCGGGCGGCGCCAAGAAGGTGATCATCTCCGCACCCGGCGGTAGCGATGTCGACGGCACCTTCGTGTTTGGCGTCAACCACGACCAGCTGAAGGCCGCGCACGAAGTCATCAGCAACGCCAGCTGCACCACCAACTGCCTGGCACCGCTGGCAAAGGTCCTGCACGACGCCATCGGCATCGAGCACGGCCTGATGACCACCATCCACGCCTACACCAATGACCAGGTGCTGACGGACGTGTACCACTCCGATCTGCGCCGCGCACGCTCGGCCACGATGAGCCAGATTCCGACCAAGACCGGCGCGGCGGCCGCTGTCGGCCTGGTGCTGCCCGAGTTGAACGGCAAGCTCGACGGCTTCGCGATGCGGGTGCCGACCATCAATGTGTCGGTGGTTGACCTGACCTTCGTCGCCAAGCGCGCGACCAGCAAGGACGAGATTGACGGGCTGGTCCGGGCTGCCGCCGAAGGCCCGCTGAAGGGCATCCTCGACATCAACACCAAGCCGCTGGTCAGCGTTGACTTCAACCATAACCCGCACAGCTCGGTCTACGACGCCACCCAGACCCGGGTCATGCAGGGCAATCTGGTCAAGGTACTGAGCTGGTACGACAACGAGTGGGGTTTCTCCAACCGCATGCTCGACATGGCCGTGGCCCTGGTCGCCGCGCGCTGAGGTTCACCGCCACGAGGAACCAGCGAGCGCCCACCCAGCGGTGGGCGTTCGCGTATCTGCAATGAAGAAGTTCCTGTTCACCGCCATTACCTTGCTGCTGTTGCTGGCGATCGGCATCGAGCCCCTGCTGCAGCAGTTCCGCTACGACATCGAGACCTATCGGCTGGAGGGCGACACGCGCGAAGCCGGGCGCACCAGCCGCGAAGTGCGCTGCTGGTTCAGCGACGGCTGGCTGGAGCGCAGCGACTGCGCCTGGCTGTATCCGAGCCTGCAGGGTGAGTCGCGCACCGCGCTGCCACTGGTGCTGCTGCGCGCTGGGCTGATCAAGCGCTCGCAGGCAGTGACGGTCTATCTCAGTGGTGGCCCCGGCAGCTCCAGTTATCTGTATCAGGAGGCTATGCCCTACTGGCGCGAGTGGATGCAGCGGCTCGATCTAGACCACGACCTAGTGCTGTACGACCAGCGCGGCACGGGCTATGCCGTGCCTCGCCTTGGCTGTGGGGCGGCCGATAGCGAATACCTGCATCAGTTGATCACCGGCGTCTCTGCGCAGGACAGCTGGGCTCGGCTGATGCCGCTGATGGAGGCCTGCGCGACTGAAGTCCCGGAGGCGGAACGTCGCCAAGGCCTGTACTCCACCCGCACGGCGGCGCAGGACCTGCGCGAACTGGTGCAGGCGCTGCACGAAGAGTTCGGCTACACGGAGGTGCGCCTGTACGGCGTCTCCTACGGCAGCCGTCTGGCCCAGGTCATGCTGTCCGAACCCTTGCCCGAAGTCTCACGAGTCGTTCTGGACGGGTTCTATCCAGCCGGCGTCGATTTGCAGTCGCGTTTCGCCGATGACTTCGTGCAGATTCTCGACGCCATGGAACGCGAATGTGCGCAGCGCAGTGGCTGTGCCCCGGCACCGTCCGGACTGCGCGGCTTGCTGGATGCGGCGATGCAGCGGCTCGACGACTCGATGCAGCGGGTTGTACTGGCCGAACCCTTGGAACTGCAGGGCTACCCTGAGGATGGCTCGCCGGTGCGCGAGCTACAGATTCGCGCCGAGACCGTGCTGAGCGTGATCGAAAGCGAGCTCACCGCAGGCAAGGGCTATGCAGAGCTGCACATGTTGCTGGAGCAGGCAGCCGACGGCCGCTTCGATGAGGTCTGGCCCAGCGTCTTGACCGATTGGCTGTGGCTGATGAATGACCCCGAGTTCAGCACGTTGGCGCAGGCGCTGATCGAGTGTCGTGACAATCCACCGGTTCGCCGCGAGCAGCAGGCTGAACTGCTGGCGCGACATCCGCAGTGGCGTGCTGCGCTGGAGCTGCCAGAGGTCGCCTACCAGTTCTGCGGCCGGCTCGGTGTGCGCGCGGAACCTCTCGCTGCAAGCGTGATCGAG
Organism: Aquimonas sp.; assembly: GCF_044377145.1. Classification (NCBI taxonomy): domain Bacteria; kingdom Pseudomonadati; phylum Pseudomonadota; class Gammaproteobacteria; order Lysobacterales; family Lysobacteraceae; genus Aquimonas; species Aquimonas sp. The sequence continues at coordinate 23,650 of NZ_JBILJQ010000022.1, read as the reverse complement.
CAGCCGGTGTTGCTGCTGGCGGCGGAGTTCGATCCCCGGACGCCGACCACGCCAGCGCTGCAAGCGGCGCAATCGTTTCCGCAGCTTTCGCGCCTAGTTCTGCCGCGCAGTGGCCACGGATTGACCGACCTGGATGACTGTGCGGCGCGACAGGTCGGGCTGTTTCTCAACTCAGGCCTGACACCACAGCCGCAGGCCTGTCACTGACTGCGGCGCCCCGAACAGCAGGGCGCCAGCGCACGTGCGGCTTCGCGGCTACGCTCAGGCTTCAATCGCCTCATTTGGATCGGGCGCGGCGCGCTTCAGCTGGGTCACGAAACGGGCGCGCAGCTGGCGCTTCTCATGCGGCATCAAATCGCGCTGCATGCGCTGCCGTCCGACCATCAACAGCTGGCGATCAAGCAGCGGCGGCACCGATTGCGCGCCGGTGCCCAGGCTGACCCGAGCATGGATCAGCTCGTCCGGCCCCAGCATCGTGATCAGGCTGTGTGCTGCTTCGTCCAGCAGCTGCTGGACCAGGGCGGCTGCGCCCGCATCCTCACCGTATTCGTCTTCATCGCCTTCGCCGGCGGAGCGGTCGTTGACGGTGGCGAAGCGGGTCAGCTCCTCCATGCCGATCAATCCGGTGGTATCGGCTTCCTGCTGCAGCATCGAGCTCTGGTTGCGCTCACCGTCGGGGTCGGCGATGCCGATCAGGTGCACGCGTACGCCGTACTGCTGCGCAAGTACCACACCGACGCGGATGTCCTCATCGCCGGTCAGCACCACCGCGTCGCTCATCGCGCGGTTCTGTGCAAGGTTGGCCATATCCATGATCAACAGCGAATCCACACCCTTCTGCTCGCCAGCCAAGCTGACCATGCCCAGGCGCAGCTTCACATTGGACTGGTAGGCCAGCTTGCGGTGCGCGCCGGTGGGCCCGGACGAAGTGCCGTCATACCAGTACACGCGCAGCAGCTCGCGCCGGGTCAGGGCTTCGGATTGCTTGATGATGTACTCAAGGAATTCCTCGTACGAAAGGGTGATCGCACTGCGCGACTGCTTGATGCCGGTCAACAGCTTGATCGCCGATGCGTACAGGTATCCGGCATCGATGAATACGGCGACTCGGTTCATGGAAACGTCCATAGGGTCTTGAGGGTTGGGGCGCGGTCAGCGCGGTTTGCCGGGCATCGGGAATGGCGTGATGACACGTTCGCCGGTGGTGGAGTCACGGATGCTGAGCTGGCCACGACGCTCGACTTCCTCAATGCGGATGATCGACTGCATCGGCAGATGCAAGATTCGTGTATCCGCGAACTCGGCCTTCAGGCGCTCTTCGGTGGGGTCGACGACCAGCGATTCAGCACTGTCGAAGACCAGATCCGCGACCTCGGTGAATCCCCACAGGCTGCTGCTTACCACGCGGCGTGCGTAGAGCTCGTAGATCTTGCCGCCGTTGTGGAAGGTGAGCTTGAAGAGCCGGTGGTTGGACATGGATGGATCAAGGCAGGACCAACCCCGGAGTATAGGCGGGGACGGTCGCCACGCCCAAACTTCTGTCCGTGCTTGTACCCAGTTCGACCGCTAGTGTGTCCGTTCGGGCATTCAGGAGCGTCGGAGTTTGCGTGCCACGCCGCGCCGCATCGACAGCGCCAGCAGCATGCCGAGGGCGAAGCCGGACAGATGCGCCCACCAGGCGACGGCGCCGAACGTCGGGCCGACGAATGCGAACATCAGCTGCAGCAGCGCCCACATGCCGATCAGTACTGATGCTGGCGTGCGCACGAATTCCAGGAACAGGCCCAGCGGCAGCACGATGGCGAGTTCGGCGCGCGGGAACAACACCAGGAACGCGCCGATCAGACCCGACACCGCGCCGCTGGAGCCGATGATCACGGCCGCGGTGCCATCCAGTGACCACGCGGCCATCAGGTTGGCGGTGGCGCCGCACAGAAAGAACAAGGCGAGGAAGCGGACCGGCCCGAGGCTGCGCTCAGCGGGCAGGCCGAAGATCAGCAGAAACAGCAGATTGCCGAGCAGATGCAGCCAGTTGGCGTGCAGAAACAAGGCGCTGACCAGACTGAAGGCGCGGCCGTCGAGCAGGGCGGTGGTAATCAGCGCGGGCGAAAACAGCGAGGCCGGCACCGTGCCCCAGCTCAGCAACATGCTGGCGCGTGTGCTGAGATCAAGCGTGGCCAGCCAGACGAAACCGCCCATGCTGAGGGCCACGATGACCGGCGTGACCCAGGGCAGCGGTGGCTTGCGGCGCGAAGGTACGTGGATAAAAACGTTCAAGTCGATACGCTCATGGCCGAACTAGCAGCAGGCGGCGTCGGTCGATCTCCAGCACGCTGCCGTCGCGACGGATCGCGGCCAGCCGCACGCCGTCGCTGACCGTGTCGCCTTCGCGCAAGCGCCGACCGTCGATGATGACCACGCGACCGGCGGGTTCCTCGGTGAACACGTGCATGCTGACCTTCAGTGGCGGCAGGCGACCGCGTGTTGCGGGGTCAAGGCTGGACACATGGGGCAGGCTTTCGGCGCTGGCTGCTGGCACCGGCTCGGTCGTTGCCTGTGGCGTGGCTGCGGTCGAGGCCGTCAGCGGTGACACGGCAGCGATGGATGCCGCCGGCGCCGCAGCAGGCGGGGTCACCGGCGGTGGCGGCAGTGCCGTCGCGACCTGCGCCCGCGATTCGCGTTCGATGCTGGCAAAGCCTGGATCGCGCGGCAGACGACTGGGCGGCACCTTAATCGGCGTAGCCGCAGGCACAGCGGCAGTCGCTGATGCCGTGCTGGCTGAGGACTGTTCGGGTGGGTTCGGGAGTACGGGCTCGGGCGTCGCGGCAGGTGCGTCTACCGCGATTGCGGCGGGCGAGGCCTCCTGCTTCAAGGCCTTGCGTTGGCCGAACCAGAACGCAGCGCCTGCCACGCCCAGCACCAGCAACAGCAGCGCCATCCAGCGCAGCGTGCTCGTGCCGCGCCGACGCCGCTGCAAGGGGCCTTGATCAAGCAGGCCCGGCACATGTCCCAGCCTGCGTTCGGCTTCGGATTTCTTCAGCGCTTCGAGGATCAGTGACATCCGGCGCCCCTAGCGCAGGCGCCGCAGGCGCGGGCCGCGGTCGATATGGCTGGTGGCGGCCAACAGCGTTTCCGGGCCGACGATGCCGTCCGGCACCAGCCCGTGCGCCGCCTGCAGGCGCCGCACCGCCTGCTCCAGCGCCGCATCGAAGCTTTGCGGCCCGGTGACCGCGGCAGTCAGATGCCCGGCTTCGACCAGACTCGCAGTCAGCCAGTCGACGGCAGCGCCATTGTCGCCGCGGCGCAGATTGCCGCTGATGAAGGCGGGGGCGCGCCACAGTGCGTGGAATTCCCCCAGCCACAGGCGCTCCAGGCGCTGCCGGCTGGTTTCAACGGTTTCGCCATCGATGGAAAGACGCACGCGACGCTCACCGGCGCCAAGCAGCACGGCCCAGGCCTCCTGGTTGCCCGATGACAGCCGCAGCAGGACCGGCCGACGCAATTTTTCGAGCTTGGTCAGGCTGCCGGCTGAGCGCAGGCAGAACACGCCCGGTGCCAACTGTGGCGGGCAGCGCTGCGCGGTGCGTACATCGGCCTCGCTGGACCGCAGTGTCCACAGCGCCAGCAGGCTGTTCCAGGCGGTGAACTGGGTGTTGCGGCTGCCTTCGATGAGCGAGCGGAGATCGTTTTCATCCAGCTGTGGGCGTGCGCCGGCAGCGCTGTTGCTCGTCTCTGAAGCTGACTCCTGCGCCATCTCGACCGGGGTTGCTTGAGCTTGCTCGTCGGCGCTGTGCGGCCGCATCAGCAACCAACCTGCCACTGCGACGACAGCGGCGACGCTACCCGCCAGCAGCCAAGGCCGGGCCCGCCGCGCTGGTGAGGCCATTGCCTCGCGCGCGGCGCGCTCGACTTCGCGCTCGCCGATCTGGGGCAGGTCGTTAACGTAGCCGGCGGTCAGGGCGCGGTCGGCGATCACATTGATGAGTCGCGGTACGCCGCCCGCATGCTGGTGGATGCGTTTGACCGCCAGCCGACTGAGCGGAAACCGCCGGCAGCCGGCGACCGCCAAGCGATGGCGAAGGTACTCTTCGGTTTCGTCCGGAGACAGCGGGGTCAGGTGGAAGCGTGCGGTAATGCGCTGGGTCAGCTGGCGCAGCTCTGGTCGCGACAGGGTCTCGCGCAGCTCCGGCTGGCCCAGCAGGATGATCTGCAGCAGCTTCTGGGTGGCGGTTTCCAGATTGGTCAGCAGCCGAACCTGTTCCAGCGCTTCGAACGACAGGCTTTGCGCCTCGTCGATGATCAGCACCGCGCGCAGGCCGTCGCCGTAGGCCTTCAGCAGGAACGCGTTGAGGCGATCAACCAGGCCTTTGAGGCTGCCGCGCACCGCCTCGATATCGATCTTCAGCTCTTCGCAGATCGTCTCGACCAGCTCGACCGGCGACAGCCGCGGGTTCAGCACCAGAGCGACGCGGGTGTCCTCGGGCATCTGCTCCAGCAGCAGGCGGCACAGCGTGGTCTTGCCGGTGCCGACCTCGCCGGTCAGCTGGACGAAGCCCCCGCTGCCGCCCTGGCCGATCCCATACAGCAGATGTGCCAAGGCGTCGCGATGGCGTTCCGACAGGAACACGAAGCGCGGGTCCGGCGTGATCGAGAACGGCGGCTCGGTGAGGCCGTAGAACTGCAGATACATTCAGGCGGCCAAGAGAAGGGATTCAGACGGCGGCACTGTAGGCCGGAGCGTTCGCAGGTTTTGTTATGAAGGGGTTAAAGCGCCAGCCGCGGCTGCTGCGGCTCGATGCTGTGGCGGCCCTCCATGATCGCCTTGAATTCCGGCCGCGACACCGAAACGTAGCGCTCGTTGCCGCCGATCTCGACCTGAGGGCCTTCGGTCATAGCCCGCCCATTGGCGTCGACCCGTACCACCATGGTCGCCTTTTTGCCGCTGTGGCAGATGGTCTTGATCTCGGTGATCGAGTCCGCCCAGGCCAGCAAATACTGGCTGCCCTCGAACAGCTCGCCGCGGAAATCGGTGCGCAGGCCGTAGGCCAGCACCGGAATCTTCAGGGTGTCGACGATCTCGGTCAGCTGCCAGACCTGCGCCTTGCTGAGGAACTGCGCCTCATCCACCAGCACACAATGCAGCGGACCATGGGCCTGGATGTCGCGGCGGGTCATCTCCAGCAGCTCGTCCTGGCGCTCGAAAATCACCCCGGTAGCCTGCAGCCCGATCCTTGAGGCAACGATTCCTGCACCGTAACGATCATCCAGACGCGGGGTGAAAATGCGCGTGCGCATGCCGCGCTCGGTGTAGTTGTGCGCGCTCTGAAGAAGGGTGGTGGTCTTACCGGCATTCATCGCCGAGTAGTAGAAATAGAGCTTTGCCAAGTGGCGCCTCGGGGCCTTGAATCGCGCCCGAAGTATGCCCGAGCACTGCCGTTCGGGCACAGGCTTGACACCCTTGATCGGTCGCCACAGCGCTGCAGCGTGCCTGCAGGCAGAATGCCCGACTTCAAGCCCCGCTGAGATTCTCGCCATGTCGACACCGGCCGCGCGCCTGCGCCTGATGCCTTCAACCTCCGCCGTTCTGCATGCTGTGCTGTTGCTTGCGCCGCTGCAGGCGACGGCATCGTGTGCAATGGAGGATCCGCCCCTGCTCAGCCTGCGAGTCGTCAATGACCACGTCCGCAGCGAGGACCGCAGCCTGCATATCCGGCTGCACGAAAGTGGCTGCGTGACGATCCGCCGGCCCGGGTTTCATCGCGCGCCGGGGCAGTTCAGCGGCGTGGTGAAGGGCGAACAGATGGCCATGCTGATGCAAGTGACCGGCTCGGAATCGCTGCGTACGATGCGGGCCGACGCAGTGCTGGCAGCAGCCGAGGCCGAGGCGACGGCGAGTCGCGCCGCCGGCACCGCGCCACTCAAGCACTACATTTCCCATCCGACCGTCTATGTCCTGGATTTCCACGGCCGCAAGCCGGACCAGCTGCGCTTCGATTCGGTGTTCCAGTACGAGGTGTTCTATCCGGATGCGCCGGCCGTGGCCGAAGCTGCGCAGGCGGTGCGCGCGATGCTGGCGCTGGATGATCTCGACGGCCTACAGGCCGTGGCGGTGCAGCCATGAGCGCATCAAGGATGCGGCTGCCGCTGCTGGGGGCGATCTGCCTGCTGTCGCCGCAGGCCTGGGGTGGTGCTTTCATCTTCGCGGAAGACTTCCCGGATGCAGTCGCGCACCCGCAGGTCTACAGCGGCATCGGCGGCAGCCTGGCCGACCTCACCGTGTGTCTGGACACCAGCGTCAACAGCAGTCTGACCGTGCAGGCCGAGCCGGCGGTGATCAAGGCGATCGCCACCTTCAACCGCGGACGTTCGCTGGCCGCCAACAATTTCGGCCTCAACAACGCCAGCGATATACCCAGTGGGCGCTACGATTTCGAATCGGTGCTGCTGCATGAGATCGGCCACTGCCAGGGCCTGAACCATGTCAACCATGCCAGCGAGTCCGGGCTGTCGGATCCGCAGGCGAACGGCACCAAGAGTGGGCCCGGCGGCAATGGCGTGCTGAATCAAGGCGCAGGCAGCGACGGTATCCACGGCTCGCGCGACGATGTGCGCGGCGATGATGTCAACCTGCACTGGTATATCCGCGGGCAGAACAATCCCGGCGTGTTTCTGGCCACCGCCGACAGCAGCACCATGGCGCGCGCGCTGAACTTTCTGCCGGCCGGCCACAACTTCGCCGCCAACGGCGACCGCGACGTGATGAATGCCCTGGGCTTCGCCGATGCCGAGGCGGTTATGCAGCAGGGCACACCACCACGCGAAGCCAAGCGCAATCTGCTGCACGACGACCTGATGACGCTGCGGCTCGCCCGTGCCGGCTTGAACCGCAGCCAGGGCAATGGCGATGACTACAGCTATCAGCTGCGCTATGTCGGTCGTCTCAACAACCCGGGCAATGTGGCCTGCAATGTGCGGATCCGGATCGACAGCAGCACCGGCTTTGCCGTCTGCGGTGTCAGTGCCAGCAGCCTGGGCAGCAATGACAACTGGCGCATCGTGCAGGCCCAGGTGGCGATGAACAACAGCATCAACTGGTACTACTCACCCGGGCCGAATACCACCACCGCAATCACTTCCAGCGCGCCGAACCCCAGCCCGGTCGGCCAGAACTACAGCGTCAACGTGCGCGTGCAGGAGGGCTCCGGGATCAATATCGACGGCAATCCCTTCGGCACGGTGGAAGTGAGCGACGGCGTCGGTGCCAGCTGCAGCTTCGAGCTCAGCTCGGCGATGAACGGGCAGGGCAGTTGCCAGCTCAGCGGCAGCAGCGGCGGCAATCGAACCTTGAGCGCGCGCTTTTTCGGTCGCGGCGGGTTCGACTACAGCGAGGGTACGGCTGCCCACACCGTGAGCAACACCACGCCGACCATCACAACGATCACCGCGCGCGATCCCAGCGCCACCGTGGTGGGTCAGCCCTATACCGTCAGCGTGCAGGTCGGCGCATCTGCAGGCACACCGACGGGTTCGGTCAGCGTCAGCGACGGCAGCGTCAGCTGCTCCGCCGCACTGGCGAGCGGCAGCATGAGCTGCGCGCTGAACTCGACCAGCGCCGGCACCAAGACGCTGACCGCGAGCTTCAGCCCCAGCGGCAACTTTGGCGCCAGCAGTGGCACCGCCAGCCACCTGGTCAGCCGCGCAAGCACCAGTTCGGTGATCGTCTCGGCTCTGCCGAGTCCATCGGGTTTCGCCCAACCGGTGACAGTGAACTTCGCAGTGACCGCGCTTGCACCCAGCACCGCCCAGCCCAGCGGTAGCGCGACGGTCAGCGCCAGCGGCGGGCCGGAAACCTGCACCGCCACGGTTGCCGCGGGCGGCTGCTCGCTCACGCTGTCGCAACAGGGCGAGCGCGTACTCACCGTCACTTACGCCGAGAATGCGAACTTCAGCGGCTCAACCGGCAACCTGCCGCATCAGGTCAATCCTGCGATCACCGTAACCTCGATCACGGGCGACAGTCCGGACCCCTCGCTGGTGGGCCAGAACTACACCGTGTTCTTCAATGTCAGCAGTCCGAACGCCATTCCCAACGGCAGCATCAGCGTGTCGGACGGCAGCCAGAGCTGCAGCAGTCAGCTGTCGGCAGGCTTTGGTGCCTGTCAGCTCAGCTCGCTGCAGGCCGGTCTGCGCACCTTGACGGCCACTTTTTCGGGCTCGGCCAACTTCGCCCCCAGCACGAGCACGACCGCGCATCAGGTGAATCCGGCGAACACGCAAATCCGGATCCTGCGCAGTTTTCCGAATCCTTCGGCGGTTGGCAGCAACTCTCGGATCGATTTCGAGGTGCTTTCGCTGGCGCCCGGCGCCGGCCAGCCAAGCGGCACGGTGACGGTCACGGCGGCGGCCGGCGAAACCTGCAGCGGCAGCGTCGCCGCCGGCTTCTGCGTGCTCAACCTGGGCGACGCAGGCCCGCGCAGCCTGCAGGCGCAGTACGCGGGTAGCGCCGAGTATCTGCCCTCAAACACCAGCGCGGCGCACAGCGTGAGTGCCGACATCGTTTTCAGCAGCGGCTTCGAGGCCTACGAGGAATGAGCGCGATAGCACCGTAGAATCCGCAGCCTTCGCTTCTGCTTTCGAGCACTGATGTCCGGACTCAATCCCCAACAGGCCGCTGCGGTGGCATACCGCACCGGCCCGCTGCTGGTACTGGCGGGCGCCGGCTCCGGCAAGACCAAGGTCATCACCGAGAAAATCGTCCGTCTGGTGCGCGAGGACGGGCTTGGGCCAAACAAAATCGCGGCGATTACCTTCACCAATAAGGCCGCGCGCGAGATGCGCGAGCGGGTCGGCAAGCTGATGAAGTCGGAGCAGGCGCAGGAGCTGACCGTCTGCACCTTCCATGCGATGGGCTTGAAGTTTCTGCAGATCGAACACGAGGCCGCCGGCCTGCGCCGCGGGTTCTCGATCTTCGATTCCGACGACAGCTCGGCGCTGATCAAGGAGCTGCTGCCTAAGGGCGCCAAGCCCGATGTGATCGACGGCGTGCGCGGCCTGATCAGCCGCGCCAAGAACGATGTGCTGAACCCCGAACAGGCGATGGCCGCCGCGCACAGCCCGCGCGAACGCGAGGCGGCGGAGATCTACGCCGAGTATCAGCGTCGGTTGGGCGCTTTCAATGCGCTCGATTTCGACGACCTGATCCGCTTGCCGGTTGCGCTGTTGAGTGCGAACGAGACGCTGGCGATGGCCTGGCGCGAGCGCTTGCGCTACCTGCTGGTCGACGAGTACCAGGACAGCAACCCGGCCCAGTACGCGATGGTCAAGCTCCTGGCCGGGCCGCGCGGACGTTTCACCTGCGTCGGCGACGACGACCAGTCAATCTATGCCTGGCGCGGCGCCAACCCGGAGAACCTGAACCAGCTCAGCGTCGACTACCCGAACCTGCGCCTGATAAAGCTTGAGCAGAACTATCGCTGCGCCAAGCGCATCCTGCGTGCGGCCAATGCCCTGATCGCCAACAACCCTCACGAGCATCTGAAGGCGCTGTGGAGCGAGCACCGCGAGGGCGAGCCCATCCGCGTGTTCGAATGCCGCGATGACGAGCACGAGTCCGAACGCGTCGCCGCCGAGATCGCGCATCTCGCCGAGAAACACCGCGCGCCCTGGACGGACTTCGCCGTGCTGTTCCGCGGCAACTACCAGTCGCGGCCGCTTGAGAAAGCGATGCAGCTGCTGCGGATTCCCTATCACCTGGCGGGTGGCACGGCCTTTCTGGATCGCGGCGAGGTCAAGGACACCCTGGCCTGGCTGCGCCTGGTCGCGAACCCGGATGACGATGCGGCCTTCCTGCGCGCGGTCACCTCGCCCAAGCGTGAGATTGGCAGCACCACCCTGGCCAAGCTCGGCGAACTGGCCGGCGCACGTCACGAGAGCCTGTTGAAAGCCGCCGAACGGATCGAGGTGCTGAAGGCGCTGCCAGCGCGGCCCTCGGCGGCATTGGATGGCTTCGCGCAGTTGATCCGGCGCTTCCGCCAGCTTTCGAACGCGCTGCCGGCCGGCGAGTTGTGTCGCAAGCTGATCGAGGATTCCGGGCTGCTGGCCGAGGTGCGCGCGACCTCGCGCGACGACAGCCTGTTCCAGCGCCGGCGCGGCAATCTGGAGGAGCTGGCCGGCTGGCTGGAGGCCGCGCGTGGCGGAGGTGGCCCCGGTGAACTGGCGGCTCAGCTGGCTTTGCTCAGTCACTCTGATCGCGATGATCCCGGCCCCAGCGTGCGGCTGATGAGCCTGCACGGCAGCAAGGGTCTGGAGTTCCGCTATGTGTTCATCATCGGCGTGCACGAGGGCTCGCTGCCGCACGAGGCCAGCCTCGACGAGGGACGGCTGGAGGAGGAGCGCCGGCTGATGTACGTCGGCATCACCCGCGCCAAGGAGCTGCTGCACCTGTCCTATCCCAAGCGCGCCAAGCGCTTCGGCGAGGTCGTGCGCAACGAGCCCAGCCGCTTTCTGACAGAACTCCCGGCCGCCGAGCTGCACTGGATCGGCCGCGATGCCGAGAAGGACGCCGAGCGCAAGGAGGATGTGGCGGCCTCGCACATGGCGCGACTGGCGGCCTTGCTGGGCGATTGAGTGGCGCCTGCCTTGTGCGCAGCGCCAGCCTGTCATCTGCAGGCGTGCGCAGACTTTATGCGTGTGAGTTGCGGATGGTGGCACCGGCGTCGCAGCGCGGCGCGCCCACCTACAATGCGCGTCGTCCGCCGTTTCGGAGAGCCTTATGAGCCGCATCGTCCCCGCCCGACAGCGTCTGATTTTTGCGCTGGATGTCTCGACCGCGCGCGAGGCGCATGCGTGGATCGAGCGCCTGGGCGACAGCGTCGCCTTCTACAAGATCGGGCTGGAGTTGCTGACCTCGGGCGACTACTTCCGCGTCCTCGACTATCTCGCCGAGCAGGACAAGCGGATCTTCGTGGATCTCAAGTTTCACGACGTGCCGGCGACCGTTGGGCACGCCGTACGCGGACTGGCCCGCTTCCCGGTCGATTTCTGCACCATCCATGGCCAGCAGCCGGCGATGATGCGCGCCGCGGCCGAGGCCGCCGGGGCCGCCGGGGCGATGAAGATCCTCGCGGTCACCGTGCTCACCTCGATGGATGCGGGTGATCTCAGCGCCGATGGCATCACCCGTTCGCCGGCAGAACAGGTGTTGACGCGCGCGCAGGCGGCACAGGCGGCTGGATGTCACGGGGTGATCGCCTCTGGACAGGAGGCCGCGAGCCTGCGGGCGGCGCGCGGCAAGGATTTCCTGATCGTCTGCCCGGGCATTCGCCCCAACGGTCCTGGCGGCGATGACCAGAAGCGCACGGTGGGTGTTGCGGCGGCTTTCGCCAACGGCGCGGACTACATCGTGGTGGGGCGGCCGATCCGTCAGGCGGCGGATCCCCGATTGGCCGCGGACGCCTTGGTCGACGAAATCGAGGCGGCGGTGCCGGCTGCATGAGTGGGGGCGTGACAAAAAGGCCTGTATTTTCAGCTTGATGCAAAACACAGCTCAGGTATTGCATCAAGTGCTTGCATGGTCTAGTCTTGCGCTCGCCAACTGACGGTTCCAAAGCCATCAGCGAGCACCCTGCAGAGCGACCGCGCACGCGGCGCCAAAAAAATACAACACTGGCGGCATCAGCCAGTTTGACGGGAGCCCTCAGTGGCTCCCGTTTTGTTTGCGCCTGAGGTGATCACGCGGGCCGCCGCTCAGCACTCCACGCCCCCGGCGATGCGCAGGTCGGTGGGCGTCTCCAGCGCCGTGCCGATGGCGATCCCCAGGCCCTTGCTCAGCGTCCCCAGCGCCATGCTGGCCGCGCCGGCATGGCGGCAGGCCTGCTCGGGCAAGTAGGGAATGTGGATGAAGCCCCCGCGCACCTGTGGCCGCCGCTGGGCGAGGTGATGCATCAGCGCGAAGAACACCGCATTGCAGACGAAGGTGCCGGCTGACAGCGAGATCTCGGCCGGCACGCCGTGCTGGTTGAGGCTGGCGTGGATCGCCTTCACCGGCAGGCTGCTGAAGTAGGCCACGGGTGCAGCTTCGATCAGTGCGTGGTCGATCGGCTGGGCGCCGGCGTTGTCGGCGATCCGCGCATCGGCGAGGTTGATCGCCACGCGTTCGATCGACACCCGCGTCCGCCCGCCGGCTTGCCCGACGCAGATCACCAAGCGGGGATTCACCCGTTCGATCGCCTCGATCAGCGCGCGTGGGCCGGCCTCGAAGCACACCGGCAGCGCGGCAGGTTCCACCCGGTGACCGGCGATGCGCTCGCCGCTGAGCTCGTGCAGCACTTCCAGTGCGGGGTTGATCGCTTCGCCGCCGAAGGGCTCGAAGCCCGTCAGCAGCACCCGCGGCAGGCCCGCCATCAGTAGGTGGTGGCCAGCACCTGGGTGCTGACGGCGACAAAGTGGAATGCGCTGCCGGCCAGCACGAACAGATGCCAGATCGCGTGCGCGTAGGGCAGGGAATCGCGGTGGTAGAACACGGTGCCCAAGGTGTAGGCCAGGCCGCCGGCGAACAGCCAGATCAAGGTGCCGGCGCCCAGCTCCTGGCGCATCGGCTCGAACGCGATCACCACCAGCCAGCCCATGCCGATGTACATCAGGGTCGACAGACGTGGAAAGCGTCCGGTGAAGAACAGCTTGAAGATCACCCCCAGCACCGCCAGCACCCAGATCACCGCGAACAGGGTCCAGCCCCAGCCGTCGCGCAGGCCGAGCAGGGTGAACGGCGTGTAGGTGCCGGCGATCAGCAGAAAGATCGCGCAGTGGTCGAGAACCTTCAGCCGTGCCTTGAGCTGCTCATGGCGAGCGGCGTGATACAGGGTCGAGGCGATGTAGAGCAGCAGCAGGGTGGTAACGAAAATGATCGCGGCAGCCAGCTGCCAGCCATCGCCCCACAGTGCGGCGAGGGTGATCAGCACGGCGCCGGCAGCGGCGCTGGCGAACGCACCGATGCCGTGGGTGAAGGCGTTGAACAGCTCCTCGCGGTGCAGCGGGGTGGCGGTGTTCATGGCAATCCTATGCAGTGAGACGGAGCGCAGGGCGCTGGCGGAGTTTGTCACGCCTGCCGATGCGGCGCGCTAGCATGCTCGCCAGTTCAGCAAATACGGCTGCGCCGATGAATGCGATGCAGCAAACGTTCACCACCCTGCGCGTGTGTGTCAGCGATGGCGCCAGCGCAGATCTGCGCTTGGTTCATCCGGAGCAGCCGACGCGGGCGCTGTATCTGCTGCCCGCACTGGGCGTGGGCATCCGCCCGAACGAAGTCTTTGCTGCAGCGCTTGCCGAGCGCGGTGTTGCGGTCGCCATCCACGAGTGGCGTGGCCTCGGCAGCAGCAGCCTGCGCGCAGCACGCGACCGCGACTGGGGCTATCGCGAGCTGCTCGAAGGCGACATCCCGGCCGGTCTGCAGGCCGCGCGATCAGCGCTGCCCGGGCTGCAATGGTCGATTGCCGGGCACAGCCTTGGTGGCCAGCTGGCTCTGCTCAGCGCGGCGCTGCAGCCGAAGCTGTTCCAGCGCGTCCACCTGGTTGCCAGCGGCCTGCCGGACTGGCGCAGCTATCCGCGTTTGCATGGGCTTGGAATCTGGGCAGCGCTGCATCTGCTGCCGGCCACCGCAGTGGCCTTGGGCCATTACCCCGGTGAACGACTCGGATTCGCCGGCCGCGAGGCGCGCGGGTTGATGCGTGACTGGGCGCATAGCGGTCGGCAGGGCCGTTACCGCCTGCGCGGCAGCTCGTTCGATCCCGAGGCTGCGTTGACGGAGTTCCGTGGTGATGTGCAAGGCCTGCACCTGGCCTCCGATTGGCTGTGCCCGCGAGCATCCCTGGAGCAACTGGCGCGCAAGTCGCCGCGTGCGCAGTGGCGAATCGACACCCTTCATGACGCCGATTTCGCGCCGCGCCGTGCCGATCATTTCGGCTGGTTGAAGCAGCCGCAGGCGGTGGTCGAGCACCTGCTCGCGTCATACGCGCCACGGTCAGCAGGCGCGTGAAGGGGCTGTTAGACTCCGCCGCGACTGCAGTCATCCGGTGGTTTTCCGGGCGTCTGCCGCCCTGTTCGATTCGTTTCGCACCAGGGTCTCTCCTGATGGCTGGTGCTCGGGGCGCGCTGGCCTCGTAGTTCGGCTGCATCCCGGAGCGCCGAGGCATGCTCGCTTGTGGTTGTCCTGAGCGCGCCGAGCAAGCACTCGAAAATCCATAACGCTTTCTGAGCCCCACCCGCATGCACATCTTCGGCCTCGGCCTGCACGTACTGATCGCGCTCTACTTCGCCATCCATGCCCTGCGCACGGGCCGCGAGTTCTACTGGTTGTTCATCCTGTTCGCATTCCCGCTGCTGGGCAGTCTGGTCTATGGCTTGGGCGTGTGGCTGCCGGAGATGCGCGGCAGCCGCACGCTGCGCACGGTGCAGCGCACCGCCAGCGGGCTGCTGAACCCGGGCCGCGAGCTGCGCGAGGCGCGCCTGGCGCTGGAGCAGACGCCGAGTGCGGGCTCGCATCTACGATTGGCCGATGCTCTGCTGGCGGCAGGCCAAGCAGAGGCGTCCTTGTCGCACTACGCACAGGCGCGCCAGGGTGTGCAGGCGGATGAGCCCGAGATCGGCGTGCGCCATGCGCAGGCGCTGCTTGAATCGGGCGATGCAGCCGGCGCGCGCGAGTTGCTCGACGCGCTGATTCTGCGACGCCCGGATTTCCGCTCCGCGCGCGGGCATCTGGTGTATGCGCGAGCCGTCGCCGCCAGCGGTGATCGCGCCAAGGCGCGCGAAGAGTTCGAGGCGGTGATCCACGGCTTCGCCGGGCTGGAGGCGCGTGCTCGCTATGCCGAGGCCCTGCTGGACTGGGCTGAACTGAGCGAAGCCGCCAGCCTGGCCGAGGAATCGCTGAATTCGGCCCAGCGTATGCCGGCGCATGCGCGCGAGCTCAACGGCGAGTGGATTCGCCGCCTGAAGTTGGTGGCCGCGCGCGCGCGGCGGAGCTGAGCGCAATGTCGGCGTCGTGGACGGTGCAAACCACCCAGGACCCCAAGTTTCCGTTTCGCATCGTCATCGAACAGGGCGGCCGCACCCTGTTCGCGTTTCGCGCCAAGGCCGCCTGGCCGGGCGCCGGCACCCAGGTGTTCTGCCTGCGCGAGCGCGAGTCGCCGGTCGATGAGCTGCTGACGCCGATCGAGCAGGTCGCGGTGGCCCACCTGACCCGGCTCGGCCGCAAGATCTCGGTCACGCTCGACCGCGCCCAGCGAAAGCGCTGCGAATTCCTGATTCTGGAGAAGCCGCTGCGCGACGGCAGCGGCAGCTACGAGCAGGTGTTCTTCCGCACCGAGGCCGCCACCCGCAGCCACAAGAACGCCAAGAGCGTTGAGCTCAGCACCCGCGACGATTACGAAGTGGTGATCGACGCGCACGAGCGCTATCCCTGGCGCTTTCCGGGTGCGCAGGAGCAGCGCCGCAAGCTGCCGGTGGGCGACTACGGACTGATCTTCAATGAGCGCATCATCGCCGTGGTCGAGCGCAAGACGCTTGAAAACCTGCTGACCGATCTGGGCGAGTTGAAGGGCCTGCACCAGCAGTTGGCCGAACTCGCGAACTATCCGCATGCCGCGCTGGTGATCGAGGCGCAGTACGCCGATTTCGGCGATGCCGACAAGTCCGGTCGCTGGCCGGCGGCGCATCTGCTGCGGGTGTTGGCCGAACTGCCGGTGCTGTTTCCGAACGTGCAGTGCATCTTCGCCGGCAACCGCAAGTTGGCCAACATCTGGACCCAGCGCTGGTTCGCGGCGGTGCAGGGCGCACTGCGCCAGCCGCGTTTGCCGCAAGTAGCCGAAGCCACCGCGCACTACCGCGCCAGCCCCGCCGATGGTGGCCTCGATACGCGGATACGCCTGAGCGCACTGCAGGAACTGCCGGACGGCTTTCCGATCGCGCTGCTGCGGGCGCAGTTTCCGCAGCTGGCGCCGGCGCGCATCAAGCGTGTGCTGGACGGCCTGCGCAGCGAGGGCAAGCTGGTGATCGAAGGTCGCGGCAAGGGCGCGCGCTGGCGCCGGAGTTAGCCCGAGGCGCGCGCTTGTCGGGTCATCATGACCGCACTGTTTGCTTCGCGCCGAAGATCAACGCGCTTGCCGCATGTACTCAGCGCAGCTACAGCCCGAGCTGCACTTCGCCGCGCCAACCGTCCAGCGCATCCAGCCAGCTGAGCACTTCGGAATTCGTAGCGTGCTGCTGTCGAAGCGTGGCGATGAGCTCGGCATGGCCTTCAATGCTGTATTCGGATAGCCCGCTCTCCGGCGCCAGACGCTGGCGCAGATATTCGCGCCAGCGGTCCTGATCGGACAGCGAAAGCGTTTGCGGATAGTTGCGAGCGCGGTAGCGGAACAGCAAGGTCTTCAGCCTCGCATCGCGCAAACGCGGTTCGAAGTCGACCAGGCGCGCTGGCGCGGCGGCGCGAATCTGTTCGCACAGCGCACGATCGGCGTCCGGCAGAAAACCCGCATACAGGGCGGCATCGGCGTCCTCGCTGCCGAAGTCGCGTTCGCGCGCGAACACTGCCCGCACCTTGGCGGCGAGCCCCTCGGCTTCCAGCAGCTGGGCGTGACGCACTTCCGCCTGCGCCCGGTCGAGCTTCAGGCGCGCCAGCTCGGCATCGCTGACGTGGCGCAGCTCGACCAAGGCCGGGCTGCGGTTGGGGTGGATTTCCTTCAGCGCGATGCGCTGCTCGCCTTCAGGCAGATCGGCCTGGGCGACATAGAGCCGATCGGCGATGTCGTCGGGCTCAAGCTCCAAGAGCGGCTGGGGATCGGTGCCGAGATCGAAACAGATGATCCGCCCGGGCACCACCGGGTGCTCGGCAATCGGCGCCACGATCGCGGCGCAACCGTGCTCGGCGCTGAACATTCCGGACACGTGCAGCACCGGCTTCATCTGGGCGACGTCAAGCAGCCCGAGCGCGCGCTGCTTTTTGCGGAAACCGAAGTAGTAGTCCCACATCTTCGGCTGCGCACGCCGGAACAGTCGCGCGAGGTCAATCAAGGCCTCGACGTCGGAGAGCGCATCGTGGGCGCGGCTGTGGCCGAGCCCGTTGGCGCGCGCCAGGTGTTCGAGCTTGAAGCTGGGTAGGCCGTCCTCGCGCAGCGGCCACTCGATGCCCTCGGGACGCAGCGCATACAGCAGGCGCGACAGATCGAGCAGATCCCAGCGCGAGTTGCCGCGCGCGTACTCGCGCTGGTAAGGATCGAAGAAGTTCCGGTACAGGCCGTAACGGATGAACTCATCATCAAACCGCAGGCTGTTGTAGCCGACTCCGCAGGTCCCGGGCTCGGCCAGGGCGGCGTGAACGCGGGCCAGAAACTCGGGTTCCGGCAGGCCCTCGCTGTGCGCGCGCTGCGGGGTGATGCCGGTGATCAGGGTCGCCTCGGGCGAGGGCAGCAGGTCCAGCGCCGGCTGGCAATACAGCATCAGCGGCTCGTCGATCACTTCAAGCTCGGCATTGGTGCGCAGACCGGCGAACTGGGCAATCCGGCTTTGCCGCGGATTGCGGCCGAAGGTTTCGAGGTCGAACCAGAGGAAGCTGTCTTTCATTCGTTCGGGATTCGGGATTCGGGATTCGGGATTCGAAGCGGGCATGGGCGCGGTCGGGGCGATTGAAGCGCGCCGCCCGGCCAGCACCCTAGAAGATCAGCGCGAAGACGAACACGCCGAGCATCGCGAACGCAATCGCCACCTTCAGCACCGCGCCTACCACGAAGCCGATCCACGCGCCGACTCCGACATCGGTGGCGCGGCGCAGGGTGCTGCCGGCAATCAGTTCGCCCAGCAGCGCGCCCACAAAGGGCCCCAGCAGCAGGCCGAACAGGCCGAAGAACAAGCCCGCCACGGTGCCGATTGCAGCGCCAACCAAGGCCCACATGCTGGCACCCACGCGTTTGGCACCGAGCAGGCCGGCGACTAGGTCCGCCACGAGCGAGAGCACGGTGAGCACGCCGAGCAGGGTCAAGGTCGGCCAACCCAGTTGGCTGAAATCACCTACCCAAGCCGACAGCAGCATGCCGCCGAACATCAGCGGAATGCCGGGCAGGGCGGGAAGGACGGTACCGGCCAGGCCGACCACGATCAGCAGAACGGCGAGGGTGTGCAGCAAGGCTGGAACGTAGTTGGAGAACTCCACGCGCGGACATCCTGTGAGTGCGGAAACAGGGCGACAGGATGCAGGTTGCGGCGTCCGCGTGACAGCCAGCGGGGTGCACGGGTTCAGGTGGGCGCCTGTTCGCATGACCATGTCGGCCGTCGTCACATCCGTTCACACTGCTACACTCGCACGTCGCCGGTCAGGCACCGGCTTTCCCAGGGAGTAGACCGATGGAACCGAACGAGAACCCGCCACAGGCGCCGCACAACCCCTACGCTGCTCCGCAGGCGCGAGTTGCGGATGCTGCGCCTGTGACCGGTGAGCTGGCCTCGCGCTGGCTGCGCTTGGGTGGCGCCGTTATCGACACGATCATTCTGGTGATCGTGGTCATTCCGCTCGCGTTTGTGTTTGGTCTTGGTGCGGCGTTTACCGGGCAGGCGGTTGAGCCGGGACCGCTGATGCAGATCGGTTCGGTCGTGCTGGGTTTCGTCGTGTTTGTCGCGGTGCAGGGCTACTTCCTACACAGCTCTGGTCAGACCATCGCCAAGAAGCTTCTGAAGATGCGTATCGTCGACGAAAACGGCAACAAGCCTGAGTTCGTCAAGCTGCTCGGCTTGCGCTACGCAGTGTTCCAGTTCGCACAGCTGATTCCGTTCCTCGGCTACGTGGTCGGACTCGTCAACGTGCTGTTTATCTTCCGTGACGACCGTCGTTGCTTGCATGACCTCCTCGCCGGCACTCGCGTGGTGATGACCGACTGATCCTCGCAGCCAGTTCTGGCTCCTGACTGGGCGGCCGCGTGCATGCGCGGCCGCCCTTGTTCGTTCTGGGACGGCTTCGCGCGTGCAGACCCATCGGCGACTTTGGTTGAAGCACAGCGCGCGGGCTTGAACTCCTCAGGCGTCTGTGTCCTATTGCGATGCAACACGTCCGCCGAGCGCGGTGCTCGGGGGAGCACGCGAGCCGCGGCGCATGCAGATCGATGCAGAGCGCCGCAGTGGCTGAAGACGGACGGAAGCGGATCGGCCAAAGCACGCAGGGGGTGTGAGTGTTCTTCGATGAAATGCATGCGGGGCCGGAAGCGGATGCGCCGGTGCGGCCGCACTATCAGTTCTTCTCGGATTGGCTGCGCACCACGCCCGAGCCGCGCACTGCGCAGAAGCGTCGCGAGGCCGAGCTCGCGTTCCACCGGGTCGGCATCACCTTCACCGTCTACGGCGAGAAATCCGGCACCGAGCGGCTGATTCCGTTCGACATCATTCCGCGCATCATCCCGGCGCAGGAGTGGAAAATGCTGGACGCCGGGCTGCGCCAGCGGGTGCGCGCGCTGAACGCTTTTCTGAGCGACATCTACGGCGCCCAGCGCATTGTCGAAACCGGCCTGATTCCGCGCGAGCTGGTGTTGTTCAACGCCCAGTACCGCCCCGAAATGCGCGGCCTGAACCTGCCCGGCGGCATATACGCCCACATCGCCGGCATCGACATCGTGCGCGCCGGCGACGGCGAGTATTACGTGCTGGAGGACAACCTGCGCGTGCCTTCGGGCGTGTCCTACATGCTCGAGAACCGCAAGATGATGATGCGGCTGTTTCCGGAGCTGTTTGCGCGCCAGAGCATCGCCCCGGTCGAGGACTATCCCGATGCGCTGCTCGACATCCTGCGCTCGGTGGCCTCACCCGGCAGCGAGGAGCCCACGGTCGCGGTGCTCACGCCGGGCGCCTACAACTCGGCCTACTACGAGCACGCCTTTCTGGCCCAGCAGATGGGCGTCGAGCTGGTCGAAGGTCAGGACCTGATCGTCCGCGACGACACCGTCTACATGCGCACCACCCGCGGCCTGCAGCGCGTGCACATGATCTACCGGCGGGTTGATGACGACTTTCTCGACCCGGAAGTGTTCCGCAGCGATTCGATGCTGGGCGTGCCCGGGCTGATGCGTGCCTACCGCGCCGGTCGGGTCAACCTGGCCAATGCGATCGGCACCGGCGTTGCCGACGACAAGTCGATCTATCCCTATGTGCCGGAGATGATCCGCTTCTACCTCGATGAGGCGCCGATCCTGCACAACGTGCCGACCTATCGGCTGCGCGAGGCCGATGACCTCATGTACACGCTGGAACATCTGGCCGAACTGGTGGTGAAGGAAACCCAGGGCGCCGGCGGCTACGGCATGCTGGTGGGTCCGGCGTCAACCAAGCAGGAAATCGAGGATTTCCGTCAACGCATCCTCGCCAATCCGTCCGGCTACATCGCCCAGCCGACGCTGGCGCTGTCGACCTGTCCGACCTTCGTCGCCGCCGGCATCGCGCCGCGCCATGTGGACCTGCGTCCTTATGTGCTGTCCGGCGAAGAGGTGCGCATCGTGCCCGGCGGTTTGACCCGCGTCGCCCTGCGCGAGGGCTCGCTGGTGGTGAACTCGTCGCAGGGCGGCGGGACCAAGGACACCTGGGTTGTGGAGGCCGACTGATGCTGTGCCGAACTGCGAGTGACCTGCTGTGGATGGCGCGCCATATCGAGCGCGTCGACAACTGCGCGCGAATGATCGACTACGCCCACCGTGTCGCCCTGTTGCCGGATCGCCTGGAAAAGGGCCGCGCGCTGACCGAGTCCTGGGGCGCCGCGCTCGGCGCGCTCGGTTTCGAGGAAGACTACGCGCGTCGCTACGGCCGGCTGGATGAGCATTCGGTGCTGCAGTACCTGATCTTCGATGCCGACAACCCCGGCTCGATCTACGCCTGCCTGCACGGCGCGCGCGAGTCGGGTCGGGCCCAGCGCGGTGCGATCAGCGCCGAGATGTACGAGGACATCAACTCCAGCTGGCTGCGCGTGCGCGACTTCGACTGGGACCAGCTCAATGCCGAAGGTCTGCCGCAGTTTCTGGACTGGATGAAGCGCCGCGCCGCCGCCTTCCGCGGCATCACGCTCGGCACTCTGGTGCGCGACGAGGCCTACACCTTCTTGAGCCTTGGCACCTTTCTGGAGCGCGCCGACTACACCCTGCGCCTGCTTGATCTCTACTTCGGCGAAACCCGCCAGCGGCCCTCGCAGGAGGCCCACAGCGCGGTCGAGTACTACCGCTTGAGCGCCCTGCTGCAGGCGATCTCGGCGTTCGAGACCTACCGCAAGATCTACCGCGACACCATCACGCCAGCCCGCGTGGCCGAGATGCTGGTGCTGCGGCCGGACATGCCGCGATCGCTGGCGTCCTGCACGGCTGCCATCCATCGCAGTGTCGAAGGCCTCGGTCGCGGGCAGGCGCCCGAGCTGGTGCGCCAATGTGGGGCGCTGGCCTCCGAACTGCGCTATGGCCGCATGGACAGTCTGCTCGGGCAGGGCACCAGCCCGTTCCTGAAATCGGTGATGTCGCGGCTGTATGCGATCTCCGACGGCATCAACCGCCAGTTCATGATGTCGACCGACATCGTTGCGGCCTAGCGGCGGTGCGTTGGCGTACAGACCCGCGCGTCGCCGGTCGCTCAGTCTTCGAGCAGACGCGCAGCTGCGCGCTCTGCCCGCCGACGCTGGGGCCGCCGCGGTGCCGCCGCTACACTCCTCCGCCTCTACAGCAGCGCCTGAATCCATGACCTATTGCCTCGGCATGAACCTCGACGCCGGCATGGTGTTCGTTTCCGACTCGCGGACCAATGCGGGCGTCGACAACATCGGCAAGTTCGAGAAGATGCGCGTCTATGCGCGCAGCGGCGACCGCATGCTGGTCACCCTGTCGGCCGGCAATCTGTCGGTGACCCAGAACGTGCTCAGCCTGATCGAGCAGCGCGCCCGCGCGGGCGGCGCCAACAGCGTCTGGCATGTCGATTCGATGTACGACGTGGCCTGCCTGATCGGTGAAGCCATGCGCGAGATCCAGCGCCGCGATGGCGACTACATGCGCAAGAACAACATCGACGCCTCGGCCAGCTTCGTGCTCGGCGGGCAGATCCAGGGCGAGCCGCCGCGTTTGTTCATGGTCTACACCGAAGGCAACTTCATCGAGAGCTCGCACGACACCAGCTTCTTCCAGATCGGCGAGGTCAAGTACGGCAAGCCGATCCTCGACCGCGTGCTGGTGCCGGGCACACCGCTCGACGACGCGGTGAAATGCGCGCTGATCTCGTTCGACAGCACCATGCGCAGCAACATCTCGGTCGGCCCGCCGCTGGACGTGCTGGTTTACCGGAAGGACAGCTTCTCGATCGAACTGCAGAAGCGACTGGAAGAAGGCGACCCCTACCTGATCCTGATCCGCCAGCAGTGGGGCGAAGGGCTGCGGCGGGTCTTCTCTGGACTGAGCGGGCCGGAGTGGGCGTAAATGCGGCGCTGGACGGTCACAGGGCGCCAGACGGAAGTGCTGGGCTATCCGACGGCACTCCATTGAAGGGGAGGGGCGTGAAGCCGGTTGCCGTGCAGCCACAAGCGGCAACGGTCGCGCTTGGCGTGTGGCGGGCAGGACCCGATCATCGCGCCCCGCTCAACTGTCTGGCAAGCAGGTCTTGGTCTGCAGGCAGCAGCGACTGGCGACCACTCGATCTCTTGTGTCGGGCGATACCCGTTGCTCCTCGCAGCGGATGGGTTGGCCCAGCCATACGCCCTGGGCCGGCCTTGCGTGACAACTTTGGCGCGTTGGGCACAAGGCAATCGGGATTTTCCATGCCCCCTTCGCATCAGCAGGTGTGAACCATGCCGCGGCGTTCCAGATCGCTCAGCCGGCGCGGCAGCCGACGCCTGGTATCGCGCACCGTGATGATATCGATGCGCTCGGCGAAGGGCCGGTAGCTGATCCGCTGGCGGGACTCGATCAACTCGCGCAGTTCATTCTGCCGATACACCAGCACGATCCTTCCCGAGTGGGGGTGATGGGCCAACTGCGCCACCCGACGCGTGAGTCGATCCACGAGCTGGGTTGCATACTGCGGTTGCTCTTGCGCGGTGTGTGCATCGATCTGCTGTATCCGGCAGCCCGTTGTGCTCAGGTGTCGGGCTGCTGCCATGAGCGCCCTGTGCGGACCACTCTGAAGTGCTAGCAAGCACTGCGCTTGCCATCGATTTGGACTGGTGTTGGGCTGTGGTGCGGGCGGTGCTTCGACACGCTCGATCAGCCGGCGTACGGCGCGATAGCTGAGTGTCTTCAATCCCAAGGCTCGACGGCAGGCTTCTTGCAGTCGTGCGGCCGTGAAGTCGCGCGACATGCGCAGGATGCCCTGGGCGTTGCGTAGACCGTCGGGGTGGTCCTCGCGATAGCGCTCCCACAGGTGCTGTCGGGTCATCGCTTTGTGGCCGGCCAGCCCTACGCGCCTACACTCCACGAGACAGTGACGCAGCACGTTATCTCTCATTCTAGGGCGGCTTTGTTCGGAGACTCCCATGCCGAAGCCGTTGCGGGTTCGCCCGCCAGAAACATCTTCCGCCGTTGAAGTGCTGGCTCCTCGTACCAAGAGCCGACGCCAGTTCAATGCAGCCGTGAAGCAGCGCATCCTGACCGCCGCTGCGGCCTGT
>NZ_JBILJQ010000090.1:0-18775 GCF_044377145.1 Aquimonas sp. | reverse complement strand
ACCCGGCGCGCTCAAGGCCAGATCCACACCCGTTGAGCTCGATCTGCCGGAGGTGGTTAGTTAGAAAAAACGTCGCCGAGTGTTGGGAAAGGGTTGACACGTTCCGGGTCACGAAGTGGAAGGTGGTTCCACCCTCCATCACCAGCGGCGCCCGCGCATGGTGGGTCAGCACGAACACCGGCACCTGATACACCGGGTTCTCACCCCACCAGCCGCGCCAGCTCTGATCCGGCCACGGCCCACGCACCGGGCCGAACATGTTCCGGCCCATGATCCACGCGCCGACATTGCGGAAGCCGCGCGCCGCGAACTCCTCATCGACACCTTCGGTCGCCCCCTCCTCCCGTCCCAGCACCGCCCGCTGAAACGTCCGCGTGGAGAACGCCCAGCCATGCAGGGAAGTGCCGCCGACGCCGAGCGGGTTGTTGAGATCCTGATCCGGCCCAGCGCCGAAGCCGTCGAGTGAAATGGTGAAGCTTTCTACGCGGAGTTTGGGCATGGGGGGTTCTGGAGATTTAGTAGAGGAGCTCAGTCGCAGTCAGCTGACCCACCAAGACCTTGCGTTCGACCAGCAGCGCTGACCGACTATGCAGGATGTATTTGTCCGGGATCCGACAGATAGCAGCGAAGTTGTCGACGCAGGCCCCATAAGGCAGCGCTGCGCGGGCATGACCGGATCCTAGCGATTGCCGCAGCCCCTGCCCGGCTCGGGGCTGAGGGCTAGGGTGTTGGGCTTCGCTGCGCTCGGCGCCAACCTACACAAGCATCACGACGCCTGATTGCGCTCGCAGCGGGCTCAGCCCGCAGCGTTGAACAACCGCTGCAGATCGGCCTCGTCCAGTTGACGCCATTCGCCCGCGGCCAGCCCTTCGATACTCAGGCCACCGACCGCGCTGCGATGCAGTTCGGCCACGCGGTTGCCGACTGCGCCGAACATGCGCCGCACCTGGTGGTAGCGGCCCTCGTGCAGGGTCAGGCGGGCGCGGGTGTCGGTGAGGCGTTCGAAGCCGGCGGGTTTGAGCGGGGCGTCTTCGCCTTCCAGCAGCAGGGTGCCGCTGCCGAACACCTCGGCCTCATCGCCGCGCAGCGGCTCCGCCAGCTCGGCTTCGTACACTTTGGGAACATTCGCCTTCGGCGAGATGATCCGGTGCAGCAGGCCGCCGTCGTCGGTGAACAGCAGCAGGCCCGAGGTTTCGCGGTCGAGCCGGCCGACGCTGGCCAGGGTCGGCGTGCGGTAGCGGTAGCGCTCCGGCAGCAGCTCGTAGACCAGCCGGCCGGTGTCCTTGGTTGAGCAGGTGTAGCCGACCGGTTTGTGCAGCATCAGCACCAGTGGCGCGACCGGGTCGAGCTCGTCGCCGTCGAACAGCACATCGGCCGGGTCGACATTGGCATCGTGCTTCAGCGGCGTGCCGGCGCGATTGGTGATGAAGCCCTCGCGGCACCAGCCTGCGACTTCGCGGCGGCTGCCGTAGCCGAGGTTGGCGATCAGGCGGTCAAGGCGCATGGGGGAACCCGCAATCAATGGGGGCGCGATGATCCCGCCTGCGCGGCAGCGACGCAAACGGGACAGGGGTGCGGCGCCGCCGCGGCCGTGTCGGAGAGCGGTGGGCGGAGACCCACCCAATGACTCAAGCAGCAACCTCGACGTATTCGACCACGCTAAGCGCAGGCGGCACGGGCAGGCCGTCTTCCAGCAGTCCATCGACGTGGAATTCGATGGCTTCGCGAATGGCCTGCTCCACGTCCTGCAGGTTCGCTCCGGTAGCGACGCAGCCCGGCAAGTCCGGCACGTAGGCCGAGTAGTTGCCTTCGGCCTGCTCGATGACGACGGCATAGCGCATGTGCTTACCTCTCGATGCCTGCTTGCTTGAGGATGCTGTTCAAGGTGCCGGGTGCCAGATCATCGCTGGGCTTGCCAGCGACAGTGACCCGCCCCGCTCGCTCCGGGTGCTTGAACTGTCGATGGCTTCCGCGTGTTGCGACGAGCATCCAGCCGTGCTGGTGCAACAGTCGGAGGATCTCGGCGACCTTCATCAGCGCACGATACCAGCCTGATTCGATCTTGGTGCCGAATGGGGCGCTTTCGAGGAAAGGCAGCGAAGCAAGCTGCGCTCTTCAGTTGGCGCCGCCGCATTTAGGGCTCGCACACAGCTCATTCGCGGTGCGCCGTGGGCGCCTAAGCAGAGCCGGGCGCGCTCGACTGCAGCACTGACGCCCTCGCCTTCCACGCCGCCAGCACCTCAGCCTCGCGCTCGGGCTTGATCCCCGCGCGCACGGTGGCGCGGCGCTCTTCGGTTTGGGCGTCGAACCAGGCCAGAGTGGCGGCGACGGTGTCGGCCAGTGGGCGGAAGCTCAGGCCCTGCTCGATCGCGCGCTGGTTGCGGTGGCGTGCGAAGCCGGCGCTGTCACCGACGCCCGGCACCCAGGCCGGCATGTCGCCCCAGGCGCTGACCTTCTGCGCTTCGAGAAAGTCCACCGGCACCCAGCTGAAACGGGCGCTGCCGCCGGTGACGGCGTGGATGCCGTACAGCAGCTGGTCCATGCCCATCTCGTAGTTGGGGCCCATCGCGTTGAAGCGGCCGAACACGCGCTGTTCGGCCATGCGGATGGTCCACTCGGCGAGGTCGCGGGCATCGATCACCTGCACCGGGTCGCGGCCATCACCGGGGGCGAGAATCTCGCCGCCGCGGCGCACCCGCAGCGGCCAGTAGCTGAAGCGGTCGGTCTCGTCGCCGGGGCCGACGATCAGGCCCGGGCGGATGATGGTGGTGATGTCGCCGAACCACTTCTGCGCCTCTGCTTCGCAGGCGGCTTTCAGCGGGCCGTACAGGGCCATGTTGGCGACCAGGCTGGCACGGGTTTCGGCCAGCACATCCTCGCCGGCGTAGACCTCCAGCGCGGCATCTTCGTCCTGCCCCGGCGTGGCGCTGTCGCCGTAGACCGACAGGGTCGAGATGAAGATGTAGTGGTCGACCTGGCCCTTCAGCACCTCGCCGACATCGCGCACCCAGTGCGGCACGCTGGTCGGGTTGTCGATGCAGACGTCCCAGCGCCGGCCTTTGAGCGCGACGACATCGCCGGTCTCGCGATCGCCGGTGAGCTCTTCGACTTCGGCCGGCCAGTCCTGTGGGCGCCGACCGCGGTTGAACAGGGTGATCTTGTGTCCGCGCGCCAGCGCGTAGCGCACCTGATGCGGGCCGGTGAAGCCGGTGCCGCCGAGGATCAGGATGTTCAGCGGTTTGTCCGCCCGCGCGATGCTGACGGTGTCGGCGGCGCCCGCCAGTGTCGGCGCCAGTGCGGCCGCACCGGCGGCGAGTGCGCCGAGCTTCAGGACATCACGACGGCTGTGATTCATGGTGGGTGCTCCGGGCGGGGTCGAGCGCACAGCATGCGCCCGTGCAGCGGCCGGCGCGCTGGCGGGAAGTCATGGCTGTGGAGTGCAGCGCCCGGGGCTTGGCGGTGTTGGCGGGAGTGTGGCAGCCGGTCCGCATCGGCGCCGGCGCCAGGAGCCAGCGCGGTTAGCGGCGGCATCTGACAGCCAGCTGCCTGCGTGATGAAGGTCCGCGCTTGCCGGCGTCGGCACCGGCATTGGCGCGCCCGCCCTGCGCCCGGCTCCACCCGCGCGACGGCCGCAGCGGTGCGCGCCGGAACTATTGCCAGCACGGCCCAGTCGCAACGCCCTCTACGTCGGAACAGGTGAGCAGCTATGGACATGAAGCGCGCGTGGGTGGTGTTTTCAGGCTCGCTGCTGGCCGCCGTCAGCGCGATGGCGGCAGACCAGGCGGAGCTGCCGGCGGCGCAGCGCGAAGCCGTTGAGGCGGCGCTGGCGAGGGTGGCGCCCGGGCTGCAGGTCGATGCGGTACGCGCCGCGGCGATGCCCGGCCTGGTCGAGGTCGAGGCGGGTGGGCAACTGCTTTACCTCAGCGCCGACGGCCGCCATCTGCTGCAGGGCTCGCTGATCGATACGGTCAACCGCGTCGACCTGAGCGAACAGCGCCACCAGCAGCGCCGGGCCAGCCGCCTGCAGAATCTTCCCGCCGATTCGGTGGTGAGCTTTGCGGCTGCAGAGCCCAGCCATCGGGTCACCGTGTTCACCGCGCTGGAGTGCGGCTACTGCAAGCGCTTCCACAGCGATATCCAGAGCTATCTCGACGCCGGAATCAGCGTCGACTACGTGCTGATTCCGCTCGCCGGAGAAGGTTCTGAAGGCGACCAGAATGGCGCCCGCGTGTTCTGTGCGGACGATCGCCAGGACGCCTTCACCCGCGCCACCGCCGGCGCGAGCATCGAAGGCCCGATGTGCGAGTCCGGCTACACCGCCGGCAAGGCACTTGCCGCCGCGCTGGGTATTCGCAACACCCCGACGATCGTATTGGCGGACGGCCGCAGCTCGGGCTATCTGGATGCGGCGGCGCTGTCGGAATCACTGGCGTCGCTGGCGCCAACACCGCGCTGAGCAGGGCTCAGCGGGTCGCGCGTTCTCGTTCTGCGATGTCGGCCTGCTGGCGGGTGGCTTCATCGAACAGCGCGTCGCGCAGCCGCAGTCGCTGCAGGGCGCGCACGCGCAACCGGTCGATCTGGCGCTGCAGCTTGTCGCAGTCGCCCGAATGCGTCTGCGACCCAAGTTGGCGCAGCCGCGCATCGAGGTCCTGGGCGGCGTCCTCTGCATGCTGGCGATGACGCAGCTCGTGCGCCGCGAGCGCATCCAGCGCGTGCTGCCAACGCTGCCGATCGGCCGGTGTTGTGCTGTTCGGCACGTCCCAGCGCGGCATCAGCAGCTGCAGCTGCAGGCTCAGCTGATGGCTCGCCAGCCGACAGCTGCCAGGCTCCGGCTGCAGGATCTGCTGCAGCTCGAAGCTGGAAGCGGTCAGGCCATGCGCGGCGTACGGCAGGGATACGTCAAGCGCACGTTTGACCTCTCGAAGGTTGCGCGCTTGCACCGGGTAGGTCGACTCGGTGAAGTCGATCCGCACCGTTGCCGTTGGTGCGGGTGGCGCCGACCCGGCGACCGCGGGCGCCATCGTGATCAAACAGAACAGTAGCCGCCGCAGGCTTGCGCTCATGCGGTGGCCGCGGGCAGGCCATGGCGCTGAGCCAGGGCCACGCGAGGAACCCTCTGATCGCCTTCGGCCCGCGCCCGGGTGTTGAGGTCGCCCGCGGGCATTGCTCGCCAACTGCGGGCGTCGAACACCCTGTCGGCAATGCCGGCAGCACAGGCCTCGTGCCTGCGGACTAACAGGCCCACTGCGGGCTCAGTTCGTTGGCGTCCATGTCAACACACCCGGTACAGATCTTGACGTCGCAGGATAGCGATGGCGGCCATTGCTGTCAGGAGCGGCTGACTGCCGATGGGCCTGCTGGCATCAGGGCGAGGGACAGCTCGGGCCGCTGCGAGCCATCCTGTATGAGTCGCCGCTGGACACCCGATCATCGCGACCTGCGCTCGCTGTCATCCGTTTGCCGGCAACCGCCACTGCAGACGACTGCGCAGCGGGCCCTCAGCGGTGACAAGCAGTTCCAGACTGCGAGCATCTGACGAGAAGCGCAGTCGCTCGCTGCTGGCATCGGCCGCGACCACCTCGGCTCGATAGCCAGCGGCGCTGAGCGCGGCGCGATAGTGATCGGCCACCGCGCGCATGGGCAGCGGCCCGGCGAAACTGATCCGCTGGCCGTCGCCGTCGCGAAGGTACTCCACCCGCGCAAAGCCGGGCAAACGCGCGATGCCGGGCGGGTCTTCTCCGCCGACATCCACCGCCGGCAGGGCGACTGCAGCCAACCCCTGTTGCACCTGCGCGACGCCCGCTGCCTGCACCTTCGCCAGTTCGGCCGCAGCGTTGGCGGCCAGTCCGGCGGCCACCGCAGTACCCGCTGCGGAGGCTTCCTGCTGCAGCTGGCGAAGCGTCTCCGCCGATGCCTTCAGCCGCTCCAGCTCGGCCTGCGCGGCCGCAGATGCCTGTGGCGCCAGTGCTTCGGCGCTGGCGCGCAGATCGCCCTGCAGCGCGGCGCGCGCGGCATCCACGGACGATGTGAGTGCCGGCACTTGCTGCTGCAGCTCGGCGCGGCCGGTATCGATCATCTGACCGCCCCAGCTCCACAGCCCGACCACCGCGGCGATCACCAGTGCGATCAGCAGCAGCGGCAATCCGATCAGCACCAGTGCCAACAGCAGCCAGGCCCACCGCGGCAGCGCGCGCAGGCGCTGCAGTGCAACGTGGGCTACGGTCATTGCGAACTCCCCAGTTCACTCGGCCAGCGGCTGAACAATGCCTGCGGTCGGTCGGCGGAGTTGTCGCGCCGCAGGCGCTGGCGCAGCCGGCTGCTGCGACGGCCGAGGCTACGGGCGGCGCGCTCCACGGCGCGGGCGATGGCAAGGTAGAGGTCGGCCTGGACATCTTCGACCATCACGTCCGGACGCCCGGGGACCTGCAGCTGCAGTCGACATCGCTTGTCGACCCCACCGCGGGCGGCATTCACATCGGCCAGTCGCACGCTGACCCGGCTCACCGGTTGGCCGATCCGATCCAGCGCGAACCGAATTCGCCGCTGCACGTGCTGCAGCAGGCCTTCGGTAAGGGTGAAGCCGTGGGTATGGGTTTCGATGCGCATGACGTGCTCCGTTCCAGCCCGCGGTCTGCGGGCGATACAGAGATACGCGCCACGACAGCTCGAAAAAAGCAGGTAATGTCGGCCGCTCAGACAGCTTTTTACGAACAGCACATGGACCGCATCAACTATCGCCAGCTGCACCAGTTCTGGAGCGTGGCACGGGCCGGCAGCCTGCGCGCTGCGGCGGACCGGCTGAACCTCGCGCCGCAAACCCTGAGCGGACAGATCGCCACGCTTGAACAGGACCTTGGTGCCGCTCTGTTCCAGCGCGTCGGCCGGCGGCTTGAGCTCACCGATACCGGGCGCATGGTGCGCGCCTACGCTGACGAGATCTTCGAACTCGGAGACGCGTTGCAGGCCGCACTCGGGCAGGCTCGACTGGCGCGCACGCGGCCGCTGCGGGTGGGGGTCACCGAGGTGGTGCCGAAGTCGTTGGCTTACGAGCTGTTGGCGCCGGCGCTGGCGCTGGACCCGGCTCCACGTCTGGTCTGTCGCGAGGACAGCCTGGCCCGTCAGTTGGCCGAATTGGCCCTGCATCGGCTGGATCTGGTGCTGAGCGACCGCCCGCTGAGCGGCGAGGCCGAGATCAAGGCGCACAGCGATCTGCTCGGTGAATGCGGCACAGCGTTCTTCTGCACCAGCGAGCTGGCGCGCCAGCTCGACGGCCCGTTTCCCGGGTGTCTGCAGGGCGCACCCCTGCTGCTGCCCGGCGAGGACAGCCTGGTCCGGGCGCGACTGCTGCGTTGGCTGGACGACCACCAGCTGCAGCCACGCATCGTCGGTGACTTCGACGATGGCGCGCTGATGAAAGCCTTCGGCGCGGCCGGTGCCGGCGTGTTCATTGCGCCGACGGTGGTGGCCGCCGAGATCATGCGGCGCCAGCAGGTGGTGGAGATCGGGCGCAGCGAGGATATCCGCGAGCGCTTCTTCGCGCTGTCGAGTCAGCGTCGCAGTGGACATCCGGGCGTGCTGGCGGTCACTGAGGCGGCTCGCAGTGGGCTGTTCTCACAGCAGACGATCGGGCCGCTTAGACGGCGCCCCGGCGGCAAGTCGACCTCGGGCTCATAGGGAGTTGGCGGCCGGCGGCGCCTGCGCGCGACGGCGACGAGCGGCCAGTGCACTTACGCCTTCGCAAGTCCAGGTTGCGGCCTGATCGCTCTGAGCAGCTTGAAGCCCGAGCGAAGCGCAATGCTGCGCACATCGCCGAACAGCTGCTGCAGCTGTCCCTCATACGGCAGATGCGCGTTGGCGACAATCCAGCATTCGCCGCTCGGTTTGAGCGCTGCCGCAGCGCTGCGCAGGAAGGCCTGGCCGAGTGCGGGCAGGCCTTTGCTGCCGACGTGGAAAGGAGGGTTGCTGAGGACGACATCGAAGCGGCCTTCGATACCGGCGGCGACGTCGCTCCAGTGCGCGCGCACGGGGATGCGGGCGCCGGCCAGATTGTTCAGCGACAGCGCGACAGCGCGCGCATCGGCCTCGAACAGGTCGAGCGATGCGATGCCCGGGCAGCGCTCCAGCGCGGCGGCGGCGAGGACGCCGACGCCGCTGCCGAGATCAGCCACGGCGCCGGCAAGATGCGCGGGCAGGTGCTCGATAAGCAGGGCGCTGCCGGTATCAACGCGATCGACCGCGAACAGACCCGGCGCGCTGCGCAGCGGGCGCTGGATCAGGCCAGCGCAGTCCAGCGGGCGCGCAGCATCGAGCGTGCTCCATTCTGTGCAGCGCGCGCGATCGATGTCGGCGGCGCGCGCCAGCAGCACGCGGCAATGGTGCTTGCTGTGAACGATCAGGCCCGGGCAGAGCGCGCGCAGATCGGCTTCGACGGATTTCGCGCCGTGCTCGTTGGCCTGGGCGGCCAGCAGCACGCCGTCGGCGCCGAGGCTGAGCAGGGCGCGCGCGGCTTCGGCGCGCTGAGCCTCGCGCTGACGCGGTGGCAGCAGCAGTACGCAAGTCTGATCGGGCGGAAGGGCGTGGGCCTGCCCGTCTGGATCAAAGCCCGCGGCGATCAGCGCGTGGCCCTGCTGGGTCAGCGCATCGGCCAGCGACCGGAAGCCCTGCTGGCAGTGCAGATGCAGACCACGCGGCAGCTCCAGACCGGGCCGGGCGTTCAGCGCCAGCGCGGTGTTCGGCGGAGGCGTCAGCAGTTCGCGCAAGCCCCAGCCGAGCGCGGCCAGGGCGGGATCGGCGAGCGCAGCCATGCAGGGGTCAGCGGTTCACGGCGTAGGTGCGCAGGGCATCCAGCGGCACCACGCCGAGCGCGTTCAGATGGGTCGCCTCCAGAATCACTTCGGGCGCGTGCCCGGCCTGGTAGGCTTCCATCCAGCGCAGTGCGCACAGGCACCAGCGATCACCGGCCTTGAGCCCGGGGAAGTCGTACTCCGGGCGCGGCGTCGACAGGTCGTTGCCGTGCAGTTTCGAATAGGCCAGAAAGGCGTCGGTCATCACCGCGCAGACCACATGCAGGCCGCGGTCTTCGGGATCGGTGCGGCAGCAGCCGTCGCGGAACCAGCCGGTCATCGGTTCGGTGCCGCAGGGCTGCAGCGGCTGGCCCAGAACATTGAGTGCGCTCATCGGGGGTCCTTGAGGGTCAAACCAGCGGGGCGAACAGCTCGGCGAGGTCATCTTCGCCGAAAGCGACCCGGGTGGTGGTTCCGCCATCGAGCACCGCGCGCGCGAGTTCGGCCTTGGCCAGCTGCAGGTTCTGGATTTTCTCCTCGACTGTGCCAGCGCAGATCAGCCTGTACACGAACACCGGCTTGTCCTGCCCGATGCGGTGGGCGCGATCGGTGGCCTGGGCCTCGACAGCCGGGTTCCACCACGGATCGTAGTGGATCACGGTGTCGGCCGCGGTGAGGTTCAGGCCGACACCGCCGGCTTTCAGGCTGATCAGGAACACCGGCACTTCGCCACCCTGGAAGCGCTCGACCAGGCTGGTGCGGTCGCGGGTCTGGCCGGTCAGCAGCAAGGGCTCGATGCCGCGTTCCTTCAGCGCCTGCTGGATCAGGCCGAGCATCTCGGCGAACTGGCTGAACACCAACACGCGGCGGCCTTCGGCCAGCAGGTTGTCGAGCAGATCGAGCAGCAGATCGAGCTTGGCCGACTCGGCGACCGTGCGCGCGTGGGCCAGCTTGACCAGGCGCGGGTCGCAGCAGACTTGGCGCAGCTTGAGCAGGGCATCCAGCACGATGATGCCGCTCTGGGCCAGGCCGCGTTCGGCGATGGCCTCGCGCACGCGCTCGTGCTGGACCAGACGCAGGGTTTCGTAAAGTTCGCGCTGGCGGCCTTCGAGTTCGACCTCGCGCAGGATCTCGGTTTTGGGCGGCAGATCGGTCAGCACATCCTGTTTGCGCCGACGTAGCACCAACGGGGCGATGCGACGGTTCAGCCGCGCCTGGCGTTCGGCGTCGGCCTGTTTCTCGATCGGCGTGCGGTACAGCCGGTTGAACTGACGCTCGCTGCCGAGCACGCCGGGCTCGACCGCATCCATCTGCGCCCACAGCTCGCCGAGGTGATTCTCCAGCGGCGTGCCGGTCATCGCCAGACGGCGGGTGACGTTCAGCTCGCGAACCACCTGGGCGGCCTGGGTGCGCACGTTCTTGATCGTCTGCGCCTCGTCCAGCACCAGCATCGAGAACGGCTGCGCCACCAGCACCTCGCGGTCGCGCGGCAGCAGCGGATAGGTGGTGATGACCATGTCGAACTCGGCCATCGATTCGAACAGGGCGTCGCGCTGGCTGCCGTGCAGCACCAGCACGCGCAGCTGTGGGGCGAAGCGGCGGGCCTCGTTGCGCCAGTTCAGCACCAGGCTGGTCGGCGCCACCACCAGGGCCGGGTGCGGCAGTCGGCCCGACTGCTTCTCGACCAGGATATGCGCCAGTACCTGCACGGTTTTGCCCAAGCCCATATCGTCGGCCAGGATGCCGCCGAGCTGGGCCGCGCCCAGGAAACCCAGCCAGTCGAGACCGTCGCGCTGATACGGCCGCAGTTCGGCGCCGAAGCCTTCGGGCGGCTCCACCGCGACCCGGCGCTCGCGCAGCTGTTCCAGCTGGCGCTGCAGCGCGGCCGCGCCTTTCCAGATCAGGCTGGCGCCGGTGAGTTCTTCGAGCAGGGTGCTCTGCGCGCGACCGAGCCGGATCGGGCCCTCACGCTGGCCGCTGTCTTCCAGCCATTCCAGCAGCGGTTCGAGCAGGGCGCGCAGGCGCTGCAGGGGCAGACGGATGCGGCGGTTGGCATCCAGCGGTGCGACATAGGTGGCGCCCTCGGATTCGCGCGGGCCGGGGCGGCGCGGGAACTCCGGATCCGCCAACGCATAGCGCAGCACCGGCATCAGATCAATGCGTTCGCCATTGACCTCGATGCCCAGGCTCAGGTTGAACCAGGCGCCGCCGGCATCCTGATCGACTTCGGCCATCCAGCCATCACTGCCGTCGATCACCCGCGCCGGGTAGTCCTTGGCGTAGCGCACTTCGAAGCCGGCATCGTCCAACCGCGGCAGCAGCGGTTGCCAGCTTTCGGCATCGGCATGGCCGGCGCGGCCGCGCGGCAGCACGAAATCATCGGGGCCGAAATCGTGCACGGCCGAAGCGGCCGCACCGAACTCGTCGTCGGCGGCGCGCAGGCCAAGTTCGTTCAAGCGCTCCAGTGCCGCCAGTTCAGCCGGCGCCGAGCGATGCACTTCATAGACCTGGCCGTGCTGGAAGTGGCGCTCGACCCGATGCGCGCCCAGCGCCGGCAGCAGCAGCGGCGCGTAGCTGAAAGACAGCCGCGCGCTGGCGACCTGGCGCGGCCCGCTGCGGCTGGCGATACGCTGCTCGCGCAGGTCCAACACCGGCACCGGCGGCGCATCCAGCACCTGCACGCCGCTGCGCGGCCGCGGCGGCGGCAGGCCGGGCAGCTCGCTCAGCTTCTTGAGCTGCTCACCGACCCGGTCAACATGTTCCGGCAGCAGGGCCGGCGCGGTCGCCAGCAGGTTGGGCAATTCGGAGGCGGCATCGAGCACGCCGAACTCGGCGCGCTGGCGGTCAAGATAAAGCAGGGTTTCGCCTTCCAGCACCAAGGCATTCGGCCGTTCTATCACCCGGCAGAACAGTCGCTGGCTACCGTCTTCAAGGTCGAGCCAGTCGAGCTCCAGGCCTCGTGGCTCGCCCAGCTTCAGGCGCTGTCCGGAGGCACGTTCAAGCAGCATCGGCCAGGTTTCGGCCAGGGCCAGCAGCGCGCGCGCCTGATCGGCCGAACGCACCGGCAGGAAGAAGCGCTCCGAACGCGGCATGCCGTAAAGCGCGTCTGCGCCAAGGCCAAGCGCGTTCAGCCGCTCGACTTCATCGGCGCTGTAGCCGCTGCCCGGTTTGGGGCTGGGCCCGCCGACATGGCCGACTTCGATCGCCACCGGGTTGGCATAGCCGCCGCGCTTGCCGGCGCGCACCAGACTGGGCTGCACCAGCAGCACCGGCTGCGGGGTGTCGACGATTTTCAGCAGCAGCGCCGCCACCCGCTCGGGCTCGGGGCCGGATGCGCCGCGCAGCGCGGCCGATGCGCTGGGCGCAGAGTCGAGCTTGGCCAGCCCGCGCTCCGAGGGTCGCAGCGGAGCATCGGACGCGGTGTCGGTAATCGCCAGCAGCAGCGCCGCCGCGTGCAGGCAGCGGGTCTCGCGGCATTCGCAGACCCAGCGCGCCTGCAGGGCTTTGTCCTTGCCGGTCTGCATCAGGCTGATGCCGGTGGAGCCCAGGGTGCGGCCAATCGGCAGGCGCCCGGCAATCAGCCCGCCCGGGCCGTAGTCGAAGAAGTTGACGTTCTCGACCGCACTGGCCAACTCGGAGCCGCCGCGCAGGGCGGCCGGGTCGAACCAGCGCTGCCAATCCTGCGACTGCAGCAGGGCGATGAATTCGGATTTGGTCATGCGTCTGCGGCGAGTCTCTATGGCCCAGCCCGCCGCCGCGATCGACGCGGCAGCGAACCCTTCGAGCCCGACCCGCGAGGGTAGCAGGACGCAGGCGAAATCCCTATGGGGCGCGCCGGTGCGTTTGCCAATCGGCGACAGACGCAGCGGACCGCACCAGGCGCCCGATGGCGATCAAAGCGCGCGCAACACCGCCGTAAGTGCAGCGTCTTCGGCCATCAGCGGCTCGGCGCGGGCCGGGCGCGCCAGCAGCGCCGCCAGCGCATCCGGCACCGGCACCGTGTGCCCGACCAAGGGCTCCACCACGCTGTCGAACTTGGCCGGGTGCGCGGTGGCGACGGCGATGAAGCGGCCGGTGTCGCCGGCGGCACGACGGTCCTCGATCAGGGCGAAGGCGGCGGCGGTGTGCGGGCACAGGGTGTGGCCGTAGCGCGCTTCGGCCGCGCGCAGGATGGCTTGCAGCCGCGCATCATCGACCGCGCTCGCGCTGACGGCCGCGCGCAGTTCGCTGATGTCCGGCAGCCACTGGCGCAGACGTTCGAGGTTGCTGGGTGCGCCGACGTCCATCGCGTTGGCCAGGGTCGACATGCTGGCGCGCGGGCGGTAGTCGCCGGACTCGATGAACTCCGGCAGCACACGGTTGGCATTGGTGGCGAGGATGACCTCGCCGATCGGCAGGCCCAATCGACGCGCCCACAGGCAGGCCAGACCATTGCCGAGGTTGCCGGTGGGAATCACGAAGCGCGCCGACGCGCCGTAGCGGGCCTGATGCGCCAGTGCCGCATGCGCGTAGTAGCTCATCTGCGGCAGCAGGCGGCCGAGGCTGATGCTGTTCGCGGACGACAACGGAATCGCCGTGCGCAGCTCGGCGTCGGCGAACGCGGACTTCACCATGCGCTGGCAGTCGTCGAAGCTGCCCTGCACGCGATAGGTATGGATGTTGTCGCCGAAGCAGCTCAGCTGATGCGCCTGCCGCGGGCTGACCCGGCCATCCGGATACAGCACCACCACCCGGAACCCCGGCCGCCGGTGAAAGGCCGCGGCCACCGCGCCGCCGGTGTCGCCCGAAGTTGCGACCAGGATGGTCAGCGGCTGATCGGTTTCAGCACGCGGCAGGCGCGCGAAGCAGGCGGCCAGAAAGCGCGCGCCGACGTCCTTGAAGGCCGCGGTGGGGCCGTGGAACAGCTCCAGGATCTCGGTGCCGGCTTCAGTCGTCGGCTGCACGGGCACCGCGAAGTCCAGCGCCTCGGCGCAGATCGCGTCCAGCTGCGGCGCCAGCGCATCGCCGGCGAAGAAGGGCTGCAGCAGCAGGGAGGCGGTTGCGGCCAGGCTCAGCCCGGCCGGCGGCAGCGCGTCGAGCTGCGGGAATGTTTCCGGGACGAACAGTCCGCCGTCTTCGGCAAGCCCAAGCGCGAGCGCGTTGGACAAGGTCTGCGGCTGGCCGCCGCCGCGGGTGGAGATAAAACGCATGGTCAATCCTCGAGCAGACGCGCGCCGGGCGCGTCGAGCGGTGAGATGTAGATGTCGCTGTCCAGGTCACTGTCGGCGAAGGCGGCGCGCATCGCCGCACCCGCACGCGCAGCGGCCTCGCGGCCCAGGCACCAGGCGAACACGCTGGGGCCGGCACCGGAGATGCTGGCGCCAAGCGCGCCGGCCTCCAAAGCGGCCTGCTTTACTGCAGCGAAACCGGGAATCAGTGCGGCGCGACGCGGCTCGACCAGATCATCGCGCAGGCCGGCGCCGATCAGTTCCAGATCATTGCGATACAGGCCGGCGATGAAGCGTGCCAGGTGGCCGTTCTGGTTCACGAACTCGTGCAGGCTGTAGGGCGTGGCCAAGGCGGCGCGCGCGCGGCGGGTTTCCAGCACGCAGTGCGGATGCACCAGCACCGAGTAAACGCCAGGCGGCGTCGGCAATTTCAAAGGTGAAGCATCACCAACGGTCAGCACCAGGCCGCCGAGCAGCATCGGCGCCACGTTGTCGCCGTGACGGCCACCGCTGGCCACCGCTTCGCCATCGAGCGCGCAGGCGTAGAGCTGATCCTGCGACAGCGGCTGATCGAGCAGGGCATTGGCGGCGATCACCGCGGCCACCGCCGAGGCCGCTGAGCCGCCCATGCCCGAGCCATAGGCGATGCCCTTGTCGATCTCGACCGCGAAGCCGAAGCTCGGTTGGGCGAGTTCGAGCAGGGACAGCAGGGCGCGCCCGGCGGTGTTGTCCTCGGCCACGCGCGGCAGCTCGATCTCAGAGCCGCGGATGGCGTCGATGGATACGCCGGGCGGGTCGCGACGCGCGACCGTGACGGTGTCGCCGGCGCCTTCGATCACCAGCCCGAGCAGGTCGAAGCCGACCGCGACATTGCCGATGCTGGCGGGCGCGAAGGCGCGCGCGCGGGCTCGACTCACAGCCGCGTCCCCAGCCCCTGCGCCACCCGCAGCAGGTCGGCGAACACACCGGCGGCGGTGACCTCCGGCCCCGCGCCCGGCCCCTGCACGATCAGCGGATTGCCGCTGTAGCGCGCGGTGCTGAACTGGATGATGTTGTCGGTCGGCTTCAGATGAGCGAAGGCATGGTCGGCCGGCAGTTCGACCAGGCCAACCTTGGCCGAGTCGAGATCGACATGGGCGACGAATCGGAGCACATGGCCGCGCGCCTTGGCAGCCTGGTAGCGCGCCAGCATCGGCGTATCGAGTTCGGCCGCACGGGCCAGAAACTCATCGCGCTCGATGCCGCTCAGCGCCTCCGGCACCAGACCTTCGAGGTCGACATCGGCCAGCTCGATCTCGCGGCCCCATTCGCGCGAAAGGATCACCAGCTTGCGGGCGACGTCCAGCCCCGACAGGTCATCGCGCGGATCGGGTTCGGTGTAGCCAAGCTGACGCGCTTCCAGCAGCAGCTCGGAGAACGGCCGGCTGCCGTCGTAGGCGTTGAACAGGTAGGACAGGGTGCCCGACAGGACGCCGTCGATCGCGCGGACTTCGTCGCCGGTATCGATCAGATCGCGCAGGGTCGAGATCACCGGCAGGCCGGCGCCAACCGTGGCCTCGTAGCGCCAGTGGCCGTGACGCGCGGCCTCGCGGGTGCGCCGGTACAGCTCCAGCGGCGCGGCGCCGGCCTGCTTGTTGGGGGTGACGATATGGATGCCCGCGGCCAGCCAGCGCGGGTAGTGCGCGGCGACCGTGGCGCTGGCGCTGCAGTCGATGATCATCGCGTGCGGCAGATGCGGGGCGCGCACGTGCTGGGTGAAACGTTCGAAGTCGAAATGTTCGCTGCTGTCGGCATAGGCGTCGCGCCAGCCGCCCAGATCGATGCCGGCATCCGAGTGCAGCCAGTGCTTCGAGCCCGCGATCGCGCGCACGCGCAGATCGAGATTGGCGCTGGTCTTCAGTCGGGGCGCCATCTGCGCCAGCTGCTCGAGCAGGGTGGCGCCGACGTTGCCGGGGCCGATCACGCCGATGCTGACCGTCTGCGGCGACAGGTAGAAACCGGCATGCACGGCGCGCAGCGCGCGTGCGGCATCGACATCGCGCACGGCCACCGAGATATTGCGTTCGGTGCCGCCCTGGGCGATCGCGCGCACGTTCACCTCTGCGCGCGCCAGCTCGGAGAACAGCCGCCCGGCGATACCGGTGTGGCCACTCATGCCGTCGCCGACCGCGGCCAGCACGGCGATGCCGGATTCCACATCCACTGCCTGCAGCAGGCCGGCATCGAGCTCGCGCGCAAACGCACGCCGCAGCACCTCGGCGGCGCGCGCGGCGTCGACTTCGCGCACCACGCAGCAGATCGAGTGCTCTGAGCTGGCCTGGGCGATCATCACCACCGAGACGGCGGCATCACGCAGCGCGCCGAACACGCGCTCGGCAGTGCCGGGCACACCGATCATGCCGGTGCCTTCCACTTCGACCAGGGCCATCTCGCGCGCGATCGTCAGGCCCTTGACCGGACCGGCGCCCTGTTCGTGTTCCGGCCCAATGCGGGTACCGGCACAGTCAGGATTGAAGGTGTTGCGCACGAATACCGGAATGCCGGCTTCGAGCACCGGGCCCATGGTGCGCGGGTGCACCACCTTGGCGCCGAAATAGGCCAGCTCGAAGGCTTCGTCGTAGCTCATCCGCGGCAGCAGGATGGCCTCGGGCACCAGCCGTGGATCGGCGCTGAGCACGCCGTCGACATCGGTCCAGATGTGCAGCTCGGAGGCGGCGAACAGGCGCGCGAAGATCGCTCCGGAATAGTCGCTGCCGTTGCGGCCGAGGGTGGTGATGCGGCCGTCGTGATCGCGCGCGACAAAACCGGTGACGATCACCCGCGATGCACTGTGGCCCATCCGCCAGGCGGCGAGACGCTTGCCGGACTCGGCCCAATCGACCACCGCACCGAGCGCCGAGTTGCTGACCACCAGCACCGCGCGCGCGTCCAGCCAGTCGACCTGCTGACCGTCGCGCTGCAGCCGCGCCGCCAGCAGCTGCGCCGACCAGACTTCGCCGAGGCCCTGTACGTACTCGAGCAGGTCGGTGGCCGGATGGCCGAGCAGGGACACCACACGCAGCAGCGCGTGCAGGTCCTGCCAGTCGCGCTCAAGCGGAGCCAGCGTCGACTCCGCCGTATCGCCGAGCAGCCCGCGCGCGGCTTCGCGATGGCGGGCCGCCAATGCATCCAGCGCTGCCTGGGCGATATCGGCATCGCGGCTGGCGGCGTGCACCAGCTCGATCAGCGCGTCGGTCACGCCGCCCATGGCCGAGACCACGGTGATCTGGGTGGCTTCCGTTCGACCTCGCAACAGCCCCGCCACATGCGCGATGCGCTCCGCGGTCTTCAGGCTGGAACCACCGAATTTGTGCGCCACACAGGTGTGCTGCTGGTCTACCGACACGTCGATCTGCCCGTGAAATTGAAGTGGAGGCCGAGCATAGCAGCGGGTACGCGGGCTGCTGCAATGCGTCAGACCGGTATGTGCCCAAGCGGACTGCGGCCGCAGGTGGCGCCAAAGCCTGGATGCCTGGCCAAGGTTCGGCCCACGGGCGGCGACCTGGGAGAAGCCGGGTCTGCGACGGCAGCACGCGAACCTACGGCGCGCCCGGCGCGCGCCGCAGATCGGCGAACACCGAAAGGCTCCACGGACGCAGCGCCAGCAACAGGCTCAGGCCGACCCGTTCGCGGGCGGGCAAGGCGGCGTCCTGGGCCATGAGGTGATCGAACTCGGCGGCGAACGCATCCAGGCTTTGCTGCAGCTGTTGAACTGCTCGCTGCCGCCGAACACGCCGCGGTGCTGACCCGCGCAGGCGCATAAGCATCTGCGCG
This sequence comes from Aquimonas sp., assembly GCF_044377145.1. Classification (NCBI taxonomy): domain Bacteria; kingdom Pseudomonadati; phylum Pseudomonadota; class Gammaproteobacteria; order Lysobacterales; family Lysobacteraceae; genus Aquimonas; species Aquimonas sp. Next base: position 972 of record NZ_JBILJQ010000090.1, on the reverse strand, counting down.
TCAGCAGCTTCGAGCCCGACCATGTCCACATCGCCTGTTTGAAGCGCGTCGCCGGCGGCCTGTTCGCCGCCAACCTGGCCTTCACCGAACACCCCGTCGCCACCCGCCTCGGCGTCCGCTATCCGCTGGTGACCATGCGCGCGATCTCGCGGCATACGGAAGTTCTGGGTCGGATCGAACACCAGCGCAAGTGGCGCAGCGGCGTCGAAAGCGCAGGGCTGGGGGCGGTGTGAGTGGGCACTTTTGAGCACGGCTCGACACCGCACAAATCAAATCATGCAAGGGCTGTGGTCTCGCTGCAGCGCCCACTTGTACGAGTCGCGGCGTCGAACACCAATCCTCGCCAAGCCGCGCAGCCGGGTGAGGCGATCAAGGGTCGTCGCACGAACGGGCATCAAAGCATGGCTGACGCCTGCGCAAACCCTGAGCGAACGTTCGATGGTCTGAGATTTCGCGAGTTGCAAGGGATTGCCAGGATAACGGCCTCGCCGATAGCCTTGGGCCATGTGAGTTGCCAGCCAGACGGCCGTACGCTCGACGGTGACGGAGCGGCTATCCTGCCAACGCCCTTCAACGCATCGCCTCGCGCTTTGGGCGCCTTGGGCTTTATGCCCATTCGCAGCGCGCAGCGGGCGCGCTCCATGCGGCCCCAGCCTTTCAAGCGCTTGCTTGGGACATGATGCGCGCCTCCAGCCGTTGCTGCGCACGCAAGTCTCGCTGTATTGCTCGAACCAAGGGTTTTCGTCGATGTCGTTCGACTGCAGATGTCCTCGAATGAACACGGCTGTCTCGGCTCACCTTGCGATATGGCTTCGCGACCAGATCAATCGCACCTCAGGAGCGCGTTATTGACCCGGCGGCATTTATCCATCAAGCCGCGTACTTGACCTTTGGGTCCTGAAAGTAGGCCCGCACGACCTCCGGCCGCTGTTCGAGTTCTTTCATGTGGTTCTCTGTGGCCAGCGTGAGCTT